>DASYBA010000217.1:0-9145 GCA_036501005.1 Candidatus Xenobia bacterium
CAGCGGTTTTCTCATCTGCTCCCGGCTGGTCGAAGAGCGCCATGTCGTTGGACGGGTCCGCCTGGGGGCATTCTATATCCGCCGTGCCTTTCGCATCCTGCCCCCCATGCTGGCGTATCTCCTGGTCCTGCTCGCCCTGCACCGCGAGGTGCCGGTCGGACGTATCGAATTTCTCAGTGCCTTGACCTTCTGGCGCAACTACCTGCCAGCTTGGACCATGGCTTACGGCCAGGGCTGGTATACCAACCACTACTGGTCCCTGGCGGTGGAAGAGCACTACTACATGCTGTGGCCATGCTGTCTGATCTTGCTGCCGTATCGCAAACTGCCCTGGATCGCCGGAGGAGTGGCGCTGGTCGTTGCTGTGGCCCGCCACGTGGTGCTGAACCGGCCGTGGCTGTGGCCGGCCGGCCAGCAGGAATACTTTCACACCGAACTGCGTCTGGACGGCTTGCTGTTGGGGGCCATGCTGGCCCTGCTGGTGGACCTTCCTGAGTGGCGAACGCGACTGTCAGTCTGGACTCGACCGGCGGTCTGGTGGGGCGTGGCGCTCATGCTGGTGGGGAGCATCGTGGCCGCGGTGGGCCAGGATGGGCGGTGTCTTCTGTTGGGGTGCCTGGTTCTCGGGACCGTTCTGCATCCAGCCACCTGGGTGGGTCGCCTGCTGGAGTCGAATGCCCTGCGGTGGATCGGCCGGTTATCCTATAGTCTCTACCTCTGGCAGCAGCTTTTCATGAAGCCGGTGGCCATGCCGGCGGCCCTGCCGGTCCCCCTGCAGACCCTGCCCATCAACTTCTGTGCAGCGCTGCTCTGTGCGTGGCTCAGTTATCGCTTTCTCGAGCGTCCGCTCATCCGCCTGGGGCACCGCCTGTCGCAGCCCGTCAGCGAGGGGCGCGGCGACCTTTAGCGCGTGTTGCCCTAGTCCACGCCGATCATGGCCCCGGCGATGGAGATGGCGGGCAGACCGCCTTCTGGCACTGGCGTGACGTCCAACTGGGGAATACGCTGGGTCAGACCATAACCTCGTGGCGTCGGGGCCAGGGGGTGTCGCAGGGGTCCCAGTGTCGAATCGTGGAACTGGTGGTGGCGGCGGCACCCCAGCACGAAGCGGGCCCGGTTGCGCAGTACCCGATAGAAGACCGGCGGATCGGCGCCGCAGCGAGGCACGGCCGACCACCATCCGGGGACGAGCTCGTCCAACGCACTGGGGTAGGTGCTCCGCTTGATCCGGCAATACAGTTCGATACTCTCCACCAGCGACTCGAGGTCCAGGGTACAACTGTCGCGCAGGTGCTGAAGGCGCTGCAGGGTCTCCAGGCGAGCGCGGGCGTCGAGGCTCTTTCGAAAAGCCTCCTCGGCCTCTCGATACTGGCCGTGCATCTCCAGGTAGACCCCCAGGTCGTACCATGCCAGGGAGCGGAAATGGGCGGGTGAGTCCCTCCGGCTGTCCAGGGTCCGTCGCAGGGCGGCCGCACTGGAGGCGGTCGGAGAGGCAGCCAGGGTCAACATGCCGGCCAGCAACGGTTCGATAAACGGCGTCATGCACCGAATCAAGCCGGCGGCGGCCGGGTGCGGAGCCAGGCAGAGCAGCACCGCCAGCTCGTAGCGGGCATCGATATCCTGGGGCGCGTCGTGGCACCGAGCCAGCAGGCCCTGGATGGTGGTCAACACGTGCGCCGAGAGCAGCGTGGGCCACAGATGGCCCATCATGACGCCGGCCGGGAGCAGCAGGGGAGGCTTGCCGGCCTGCCACGACAAGACCGCGGTGAAGGGGAGGGGATCGGACTCGCCGCCGAGGGACTGCGGCCAATAAGTATCGGACGGGCTACTGGCCACTGTGGGGGGGCGGTAGTATCGAATACCCGCGCTGAGGGGCGGCAGCCCCAGAGACTCCCGGGCCGCGTCTTGCACCCAGGCGTAGCCCATCGCCTCTGCTCGCTCCATGGCGACTCGCAGCCCTGTCTCATCTTTCGCCAGCCGGGCCTGCTCCAGGGCGGCGTCCAGCTCCAGCAGGCCGAAACCATGGTCCCGGGCCGTCTTCCACGCTAACACAAAGGCCTCCCCGGCGTCGGGACGGGCCCCCGCGACTCGATACCGGCCCAGCGTCAGATAGGCCTCGGCCAGCCAGCCCCGGTGGCCGGTGCTGCGGATGGCGGGCAGGATCTCGATCTCCAGTTCTTGCAGCAGCTCGGTCAGGTTGTCAGGCAAGGGATGCACCAAGGCAGCCTGTTTCATGCGGAGCCGGCAAAACAATTTGACGTCTTCCCGGCGGGCGGACCGCAGGCTGCGGTGGGCGATGGCCCAGGCCTCGTCGGCGCGCCCCTGGCGGAGCCAGATGTCGGACAGGAAAGACGCCACCAGGTCGAGAGGGAGCTGGTCCAGGAACGGCTCCGGCGATACCGATGCACGCCCTTGCAAAGCGCGGCTGTACCACACGAACACCTGGGCCTGCGGGCGTTGGCGCGGGTTCTGGTGGAGCACCGTCCAGCGGCGGTTGGTGGTGGCGACGTGCTCGGCCAGCCGCAGGCGGCCCCGCTGCAAGGCGTTGACCATGAGATTGTCGAGGATACCCCGCGCCTGCAGGTACTGGCGGCGTCGCAGGCGCCGCTTGAGGGCCCGCTGATAGCAGACGGCGGCCTCGGCCAGGCGGCCCTGTCGACTGATGGCCAGACCCGCTTCGTTGTATAGCGCGGCGTCGTCGGGAAAGGCCTGCAGCAGCCGTTTTCCGATACGCTCGGCGGCCTCGTATTGCATCCACTCGACGACGATGGGGTCTCGTACGCGTTCTCGATAAAAGGAGAGGGCCGTGTCGCGCTGCCCAGACGCCAGCAGATGGCCGATATAGCGCTCCACCAGGTCGATATGGTGGAGGTGGAGCGCGCCCCGGCTGGCCTCCAGGTGTTGGGCCAGGAGGGCGTGAGCCCAGACCTGGCTGGTGCGCCGGTACCAGGCCACCCGGAGACCCGGATGAACGGTTCGGCGAGATACCCGGGCCTCCACCAGGCCGAGCGACTGCAGCTTTTTGTCGACTTCCTGCACGTCCCCCAGCATGTCCTCGACCTCGTGCAGAACCAGGCCGGCGGGCTCGCTGCACAGCAGACTGAGCATGTCGCTCGCCCGGTCGGGCAGGTCGGCCGCCACGGTGTCCAACAGGGCCGTCAACCCCGCCCGGGTGCGGGCGTATCTAACAAAGGCACGCGCTTCGCCCCGCATGCTCGAAAGCACCAGGCCGATAGCCACCTGCAAAATCAGCGGGCGGCCATGCGACCAGCGATGCATCCAGGCCAGATAGCGATTCGGTCCTAGAACTCCGGCCTGTCGCATCCAGGTGACCGCGGTGACCGGATCCAGTTCCCCCAGTTGGATGGCCCGACCGGGGATGAGGGCGGAGTCGCTGGTCACGACCAGGGTAAGGCCCGAGGGCAGGTTGTGAAAGAAGTAGGCCAGGGAGGGGGGGATCTCCGAGGGGACCCCGTCCAGAACCAGCAGACCTCCCCCGGTGATGGCGCAGCCGGCCAGGACCCTCTCGACATGTCCCAGGCCCTGGCAACGACTCAGCCGGTTGAACCTTTCCGTAAGCTCGGCTCCGTGCACCAGACCCTTGGCCGGCGGGTTGGCCAGGTAGAAGTTCCAGGCATCGAGGAACTGTTCGGGCGAAGCCACGTGGTCGAGCGACCAATAGAAACCGGGTAGGCTTTGGGTCGCTTCCAGCACCAGGGCGGTCTTGCCGATGCCGGGCGGGCCATGGACGACCAGGACGCCTGGGTGCCCCAACGCGGCACGCACCTGGGCCAGTTCGGTTTCCCGACCGACGAAGACCCGGTGCTCCGTAGCTGCCTCGGGTTCGTTCACAATCCGACCCCGGTCGGGGTCGTCGCGTCCACTACGGCCAGACCCAGGAACTGGCCGACGCGATGGGCGGTCTTGAGGGCCGCCTCCGGCGAGGTGAACTCGTCATCGACGATGAGCCGCATGCGGAAAGGCACCGCGGGCCCGAGCTTGTCGTCCGGGCGTTCCAGTTGAACGTGGAGCATGTTGTGACGCCAGGTCTTCCACGTGTCGTAGCGGCCGGTCCTGTGCACGGATACAGTTCGCCACCCCTGCAGGGAGCGTCCCAGGGTCGACCGCAGCCGGACGGTGTGAAAACCGGGCATGCCCACCCCCCACCAGCGATACAGGGTGCGGCTTTGACGATCGAGGAGAGACCCTCGCCGGTACAGGTGCAGCGACAGGCTGGAGAGCACGCAGAGCACGCCGTACCGGGTCATCTGGCGCCGGTCGTGCCGATCGGGCAGGCACTGCCCGATCAGGAAAAAGAGCAGGGCAGCCGCCACCATGAGGTGGGCCAGCCCGTTCGGCCACCCGTCTCGCCGCTCCAGAACCAGTTGGTCTGACGTCACCTCGACCACCCCATGAAAGTAGCATACCGCTGCTCAATGGTCCAGTCTCGAGGGCTCCTAGCCTAGAGGGCTCCGCCCCCCAGCCGCTTCGCTACGCTGCGCTGGGGGCCCCCCCGGCTCCTGCTTAGGGAAGCTGTGCGGCATCGGGCTTCGCCCACTACTAGCCGGCGCCCACCTCGAGGGCTCCGCCCCCAGCCGCAGGCCTCGTAAGGCGGGCGGCGAAATGAGCGGTATGGCGGTCTCCAAGGCTGGCGCCCTTTCTGGGCCGGTCGACCCCCGCTTGTCGGCGGCACGCTCCACCGCGGCCGTGAACCCGCAGCAAGGCCCTACCGAGACCCTCGGGCCCCCTCGGGACGTCCCCGAGATACCCCTGTCGCGGGCGGACCGCATGAGCCTCAGCCAGTCGCAGCAGGACGTCGCCCAGTTGTTTTATCAGGTGGGGCGGGAGCTGGCCCGGCGGGTCACGGGCAATCCCGATGCGTTCCACTATCAGCCTTCCCACGCCAGCAACGTGGGGTCGACCTTCAAGCTGTGGGCCTTGCAGGCGCGGCACGGCGACCTGGGGACGACCGTCCGCAGCCTGCCCGCTACGCTGGGGGCGGCCGCGCTGGGCGCGGTCGGCAATACCCCGATCGAAGGGGCCCGTATCCACGATGGCAAGCTGGTCGAGGCGAGAGCCAGCGGGCACGGGTTCAACCTGCTCCTCAACGCGGCCAGCGCGGTGACGTTTGGTGTGGTCGGCACGCTGGTCCCGCCGCTTCTCCCCTTTGTCCTGTTGACTCCGCTCATGACGGCGGTCCCCCTGGTCGCCCAGAAAGTGGGCGACACCAATGCGCCCGTGCACGAGATGGCGCACGCCATGCAGTTCCTCTTGTTGGGCGACCTGCTGAACCACGGCCATATCGATGCAAGCGATCTGGTACACATCCAGAACGACGTCAAGAAGAGCGGCTACCTATGGGGCGGAAAGACCGAAGAGGCGGCCCACGCGGCGGAAACAACGGGGCAGGTCGAACCGATGTTCGATGTTTTGCGCGAGCGTGTATCGGATCGTCTGGAAGAGAAGCATGGGGTGGGCAACCCGCTGGTGGGCGAGGCTCTGCAGCGCCTGGATGACCATCAGAAGTGGATGACCCGGGAGCTCGCGAAATAGCCAGCTTCTCACGAAGCTGGCCGGGTTGGATGAGGCTAACGGCGACGTCCGCCGCGTCCGCCCCCCCAACCGCTTCGGGAGCGTCCGCCGCCGCGTGAGCCGTAGCCTCCACGACGGGCGAAGCCTCGACCTGCTCGGCGATATCCGCGGCCCCAACTGCGGCCTCCCCACCCGTCGCCACGCCAGTAGCGGGGATGGTGATGCCGGTACCACCCGTCAGGACCGTAGTCGACGGGACCGTAATCGACGCCGTAGTAGCCTACTGGGGCTCCCCACTGGACGCCGAGGTTGACGCATGGAGCCGCCATGGCGGTGCCCGGGGCCACGGCCAGCAAAGTGGCTGCGATCGCGATCCCCGTCAGGGTCTGTTTGAGCATGGGTAGTTCCTCCCTATCTAAACGCCGCTTGCGCAGCATCCATTCGATAGGACCGTGACGGCCAGCCCGGGTCGCGGTCAGATGCTGAAGTCTGGCTAAACTTTTCTGAAGAGGTCGGTCCCGAAGGTGGTCAGACGGTTTCCGCCACGAGGGTATCGTTGAGGTAGATTCGGCTGGGCACGCCATCTGGACGAATGCCTGTCTCCCACACAAGACCGTCGGGCGCCTGCCCTCGGGCTCGCAGGCGTCCCTGGTGGATGCCCCGGAGGTGGTGACAAGCACAAATTGCGCCCTGGTTCTCAGCCTTGTCACTCCCACCTTGGGATTTGAACATGACATGGTGGCCCTGCAAACTGGTGCGACTGGTGCAGCCCGGTGTCACACACTGCCACGAATCACGTTCCAGGATGGGGTTTTCCCGAGCCGCCTTCATGGCCACGCGGGCCCAGGTTGAGAGGAAATGGTTGAGCAAGAGTTCGACACACTGAGTCTTGCTGGCGTGACCCCCGAGCGCCGCTTCTGCCATGCCGAGCGTCCGAACAACCATGTCGTGGAGGTCCCGGGGCAACCGGATGCGCATGTGAGAAGTGGCGGCGTGTCGAACCTGACCAACCGCATCGGGCACCCGAGGCAACTGGCCGGCCGGCGCCAGGACCGCCCGTTCCGATTCAGAAGCTCCCACGGGCGAACACGTTGGCAGTAGCCTGGCGGTCGGGCCCGGCATTCGGGCCAGGGCCTCGTCGAGCAGCGCCTGCGTCTCCGGAGAAGGCTGCAATGGGAGAGGCGGGAGCACATCTCGACGGCCCTGCTCCTGCATGGCCATGGCTTCCGAGACCACCCGCTGCAACTTGTCAACGGTGGTCTTCTCGGCGTAGGCAATCCACGCCTCAACGGTGGGCGGGGTCGCCACCCCGGCCACGGCGGCCGCCTGACACCGCGTCAGGGTGCCCTGGGCGTGAGCCTCCGCCACCTCCGGCTGACCCACCAGCGCTCGGCGCAACTGGCGCAACCGATAGGCCTGTCGAGTGCTGAACCCGAGACGCTCGACCAGATATTGCTGAAAGGTGGCGAACTGCAGAGGGCGATGGATTTCCAGTCGCTCTGCCTCCCACAGTTTGTGCAGCAATACGTCATCCAGGCTCTGTTGGAAGACGAGAGCCTGCCGCACCCCCCGGTCCATGTCGAAAACGGTGGCGTCCTTCGAACAGCTAAACTCGGGCACGCAGGCCGGGCGTACCGGACGCCACGACAGGTGACGCCACCGCCCGGTTTCCCGCTCCGCCTTCTCCTCGGCTTCGGCCACCAGTCGCTGCAGTTCGGCCCGCAAGGCGGCGGGGTTCGGCATGTCGTCATCCAGGGTCGCCGCAAACAGGTCATCCGATGCGCCCGACTGGAATTCGGCTGCCAGAGTCTCCAGAAACTCGGCCTCGCTGATGTCGCGTTCCCACAGTCGACAGGCGACTTCGAAAGCGACGTCCCAGGTGGATTGGAGCTCGGGTGGAAGCTCCAACGCAAGAATCATCGTCTCTTCCTCTGGGTCTGGCTGACCAACGAGATGCTGCTCGAGACACCGGACCGACATGATGGTGGCGAGTCGGGCCCACAGAAAGTCTTCTTCAGGAGCAGCGTGCCGCAGAATAACCCGCACGTGACAGCGGGAAATGTGGCCGGTTCGCCATAATCGGTCCGTCTCGGGATAGCGAACGACGTGGGTCTCCAGCCAGGCCAGTTCCTGGGCCTCCCGGACACCGATGCCCAAGTGCTCTCGCAGGTAGTCCTTGCGCAACGCATACCCCAGGTCGATAAGAGACGAATCCTGCAACAGGCTGACGAGCATGCTGCCAATGGCTCGCTGCACCGGGGTATGGGCCGTCACCAGAAACCGCAGCTCGTCATCCAGCCGGGCCGCCACTGCAGCCTGCTCCAGCTCCGCCCCATACCCAATCGCAATCCCCACTCTTAGATTGTATTCAATATGGTCAAGATGTCAACATGCCATGCTGAATTTTTTTCTGGCGCAGGAGTTTGCTACTATCGGCAGGTCTAACTGTTATAGGGGGGCGATGCAGCGATGCCTGTCAGCGGATCCCGTCAGCCCTGCCGACTCTTGTCCGACGGACGCGAGATCTTGACCGGGGCAGGCTCACCGTCGCATGCTGGCCTGCATGAATCACGCATGACTGCCGAAAATATCGCGCAGATGTGGAGACGTTCGCTAGATGAGCCGGGCTTCGCCAGGACAATGCAATATGTGTCACCCACCTGTCGGGCGGCATCTGGTGTCGCAGACGTTCTGAGACGGCTGCCGCCCCCGCCCGCGCTCGACCATCGGACGCTACCGTCTGGAAGCCGATGTGGCCAGCTCCATAGCGGTGAAATTGGCCGCCACACCAGGGTCTGGCATGCCTGCGTCGGCCGTCTCCGCTCCCTGCTCACGTAGTCAAACTATGCTCCCCCGGGGTGCTCAACGCCTTCCTTGGCCTGACGCTGATTTCCTCGCCTCTTCCCTCAGGCGACATGCGGAATCCAGGCCATTGACGCACGTTGGCAGTCGCGGGCCGTAACATCATCTGACCAGATCATCGCAACCTCTTCGCATGCCACAGGCGAACACGTTGGCAGTCGCTTGGCGGTCGGGTTCGGCATTCAGGCCAGGACCTTCAGCATCCGCTCGTCCCCGACCAGGTCGGCCATGGCACTAGTGCAGCAGTGGTGAGAAAGTGGATCGGTCGAGAGGAAGCGATACATGCTCCTGTACGGTCATCCAGCGGCGTCGTATCTTCCGATAGACATCGGTCACTCGCACGGTATAGTCCAGCGACTTGCCATCCGCGGCGCGGACTACTTGGATGCGCTGCAGGCTGTGGCCGTAGCCGACGTCTCCGCTGGTTTCCACCTGGACATCGCTCATCGTGTGATGCAGCGGTCCTTTGAATGAGGCGAGGAAGTGCTTGAAAGCCTCTCGATAGGCCTGTCAGCCCCGGTGCGTGCTGGGCGGTCCGACGACGTCGAAAACAAACAGGGACTGGCCGGGGGCATACAGGGCCATCATCGCATCGAGATCCTTGTGGTTGACCGCCGCTGAAACCGCTGCTCGAGAGCCCACCACGTCATTGCAGCCCAGCGTGCTGATGGCCTCCGCGGCCATTGGCCCGTGCGCGGCAAAGTTCGGCAGAAAGGGCTTGAAGCGAATGCTGAAGCCGTCGGAATAGAGG
>DASYBA010000218.1:0-7570 GCA_036501005.1 Candidatus Xenobia bacterium
GTCAAGGTGCTCCACCGCATGGGCGCTGAAAAGGCCTGGCTGCGGTTCGATCGCGAGGTGCGGCTATGCACCCGCCTGTCCCACCCGAACATCGTGGCGGTGCTGGGGTCTGGCCTCTATCGATGGGGCCACAACGCCTGGCCCTTCATGGTCATGGAGCGGGTCGAAGGGCTGACGCTCAAGAAGCGGTTCGAGTCCTATCGAACCGTGGACGAGGTGGTGGGCTGGATGCGCCAGGTGCTGCGGGGTCTCTCCGTCGCCCATGCGGCCGGCGTCGTGCATCGGGATCTGACCCCCGACAACATCCTCATCACCCGCGACGACGTCGTCAAGATCATGGACTTCGGCGTCGCCTTCCAGGTCGGCGAGCACGACCTGACGCAGACCGGACAGGCGCTGGGAACGCCGGTCTACATGTCTCCGGAGCACCTGGACGCCAAAGGAGCCACCCCCGCCAGCGACGTCTACTCGGTCGGCGTGGTGTTCTACCAGGCGCTGAGCGGGGCCATTCCCCACGACGCTCCGGAGGTCTGGGGCCTGCTGGCCCGCAAGCTGTCCGAACCACCGGCCGACCTGGGGGCTCGCTGCCCCGAGCTGGACCCACGCCTGGTATCGGTTGTCATGCGCATGCTGGCCGCCGACCCAGCCAACCGATATCAGACCGCCGACCAGGTTCTGGACGCCCTCGACCGCCACACGGAGTAGCGGCACGCCTGTGGAAGCGGGCCCGCCTGACGCCGCCTGTCACCGCCCCAGGTGCCGCCTGTGAAGTCGGCCCTGCTCCGTCTGCAGCGGTGGCCGTTGGAGGGGCCCTGGTCATGCAAAGTCACCTGACAGGGAGCCGGCCTCGAACGACAGAATTGCCCACGCGCATGACGTTGCTGGTGGTCGACGACTCCGAGATGAACCGGGAGGCCCTCTCTCGTCGGCTCAAGGCGCGAGGCTTTACGGTCGCGCAGGCCAGCGACGGCCAGGAAACCCTCACCCTGGTGTCGGCCGGCGGCATCGACCTCATCCTTCTCGACATCCACATGCCCGGCATTTCCGGCATCGAAGTGCTCCGCACGCTCCGGGAGCGTTGGTCCATGGCCGACCTCCCCATCATGATGTTGTCTGCCAAGGACGACAGCGAGGTCATGGTGGAGGCTTTTCGCCTGGGCGCCAATGACTACGTCACCAAGCCCATCGACTTCGAGGTCACCCTGGCCCGCATTCAGGCGCTGCTGGCCCGCAAGACCCTGGAAGGCCGTGCCCCAGTTGACGCCGGCTCGACTGCCACCAAGACATCATGCGCCCCCTTGCCCACCGACGAATCCGATATTTCCCCCGGCACCCACCTCGGCCAGTATCGCCTCATGGGCGTCCTGGGTCGCGGGGGCATGGGCGTGGTCTACGAGGCCGAAGACGTCGACCTCCAACGGCGAGCCGCCGTCAAGGTCATGCACCGCCGCTTCTCGGTCGATGCCCAGTGGGCCAGCCGCTTTCGGCGAGAGGCGCAGACCGTGGCGCGTATCGATCATGCCAACGTGGTCGGCATCTATCATATCGGAACCTGGCAGGATCAGCTCTACATCGCCATGCCTTTGGTCAAGGGCATGTCGGCTTCTCAGCTCGTCCATCAAAGGGGGGCCCTACCCTGGCGTGAGGCCACGCACCTGGTGGTGCAGGCCTGCCGGGGGCTGGCGGCCGCCCACGACATCCAGGTGCTGCACCGTGACTTCAAGCCAGACAACATGATGGTGGGGCCAGACGGTACCGTGAAGCTCCTGGACTTCGGCCTGGCCACCTCCAGTGTGGGCCCCGTCGACGAAAGGCTAACGCTGCCAGGCACGCTCATGGGCAGCCCCCACTTCATGTCCCCGGAACAGTGCCGGGGCGCCGAAACAGACCCCCGCAGCGATCTCTACCAGGTCGGCGCCAGCTATTTTCAGCTCCTGACCGGCAAGACGCCGTTCCACCAGTACAAGTATTCTCTCGACCTCCTCAACGCCCACGTCCAGGAGCCTGTGCCCGACCCTCGCACGCTGCAGCCCGACCTGCCTGAGGCTTGCAAGACGATTATCGACAAGGCCATGGCAAAAGACCCCGACGATCGTTATGTGACCGTTGAGGCGCTCATGCTCGATCTGGAGAAATTGCTAACGGAAGTTCGATAACGAACTCAGCCCACTCGCCCGGCACCGAATCGACCAGGACCCGACCGCCATGCTGGCCGACGACGATGTCGTGGGTGATGGAGAGTCCCAGGCCTGTCCCCTGACCGGTCGGCCGGGTGGTGAAAAACGGGTTGAACAGCTTGTCTCGAACCGCGGCCGGAATGCCGTCTCCATTGTCCCGCACGCGCACCACCGCCGCCTCGTCGGTGTGGCTGACCTCGACTCGCACCTGGGGGACGAACCCGTTTTCCGATCGGCGCGCTCTTTCAGCCGCCGCCTGGATGGCGTTGCCGATAATGTTGAGAAAGGCCCGGGCCAGTTCCTTGGGGGCCGCCTGCAACGGGGGCGGGGTGGGGTCGGGCAAGACCACCAGGTCCATGTTGCGGACCGCCTGCTGGCCGTGGCGCGCCAGGGCGGCGCTGTGCTCCACCAGGGCATTCAGGTCGACCGCCTCCCGTTCGCCGGAAGACTTGCCGGCGTGCAGGAGCATGCTCTTCACCACGTCGTCGGCCCGGGCCGCATGCTCCCGAATCTTGGTCAGGTAGAGCCGTATCGAATCGACCTCGACGGAATCGTCCTCCAGCATGTCTAGCGATACGGCGGCAAAGTTGGTGACGAAATTGAGCGGATTGCGAATCTCGTGGGCGATGCCGGCCGTCAGCGTGCCCAGGTAGGCCAGCTTCTGCTGCGCCACCACCTGGCTCTGCGCCTCTCGCAGGCGGGCCAGCGCATCCTCCAGTTGGACGTTTTGGTGGCGCAGCTCCTCTGTCCGTTCGGCCACCCGGGCTTCCAAGGTGCGCCGGTGCTCGTCCGCTTCGGCATAGAGCCGGGCATTCTCCAGCGACACGGCGGCCTGCGCCCCCAGAGTGCGCAGCAGTTGCTGCCGCTGCTCCGTGAAGGCATGCGGGGTCAGGCTGTTCTCCACGTAGAGCACACCGCTCGCGACGGGCACGGCCATGATGGAGGCCACGCTCTGCACGTAGGCATCGGTGAACGTCTCGTCGCCCTGGGCCACGACGATGGCTTCCCGCGTGCGAGCTACATATTGAACGACCGACACGGCCAGGTCCGAGGCATCCGTCAGCCGTCGGGGCGCCAGCGAAAACTGCAGCCCGTCTGCGCCGACCTCGCCGACCGCCTCGATGGTCAATCCAGCGGGCCGATCCAACACCAGCACGGCCCGCTGCGCCCCAGCTCCCTCCAAGGTCACGCCCAGCAAACGCCTGACCAGACGATCGAGCACGATCTCACCCGAGATCGCCTGACCCGCCTTCATGATGGCCATGACATCCAGCGGCCCCCGCAGCCCGGCGGTCTCCACCGACCCGGTGTGGGAGCTCGTTCCCGCGTCCGCGGCCGCCAGCAGGTCCGCGTGGCGCTCGCGCAGCCAGCGCACCCGTCCCAGGGCGCCCCACCGCTCCCACCCGTGCATCGCGTCGGTCATGTGGACTCGTCCGATACGCGTCCGTCCGCTCTCCAGATACCACTCGGCCGCCAGTTCGAGGGCCAACGCCTCGTCGTTCTGGAAGCCGTTCTGTCGCGCCGTCTGCACCGCCCGGTCGTAGGCCTCGGCCGCCGCCTGGCCCCGCCCGTGCACTCGCAGCCACTCGGCCGACACCAGGTGCAGCCGGTGGGCGTAGTTGGCGGGGGCCGCCGTCGCCCACCGGCGCAGCTTCTGCAGGCTGGCCTCGACCCCTCGGGCCGCCCGGCCGTCCAGCCGCATGCCGATCAGAGAGGTCATGAAGTGATAGTGCGGGACCTCGGGCAGCCCGGCCATGTCGGCCACGAAGCGATCGAGGATGGCCAGGTAGGGGCGGCTCTTCTCGGCCTGGCCGGCGAGGTAGTAGAGCCAGGCCTGCTCGTAGGCGCCCGTCCAGGCGACGACCTTGTTGCCGACCCGCACGGCCGGGTCCAGCAGAGCGGACAGGGACGGCAAGGTGGGATCGTCGGTTCGACCCGCCAGCCAGGCGATGGCTTCAGATTGTAACTGCCACTGCGGCGGCGCTGGCCCCCGCCGCAGGGCTGCGACGGCGTGCGTCAGGCGGTCGACCTCGCGATCCACCACCGCCAGCGGTACGCCCGTCTGCCAACTCAAGCGACAGTAGGCCCACGCCATGAACTGGGCGTATTCGAAGTCACCCACTTCGAGGCACGTTCGATACAGCGCCAGGGTGTCGTCTACCAGGGGCCGGGCGGGGGACGACCAGTGTCGAATCAGGTGCAGAACGCCGAATCGGCTGCGCACGGTCTCCAGCCCCATGGGAAACCGCCGGGCCAGATCCAGGGCGATCTGGCCGAACCGCTCGCCGACCTGAGGCCGGCCGAGCAAGGTGGCCTGGATAATGCCGTACATGACAAAGGACGCGGCGGATTGCGCCGTCACGCCATAGCGAAGGCTGCGCTGCATTAAACGCAGGTTGAGCACCGGCAAGAGCGACGTCTGGCAGATGAAGGCGGCCGTACTGGTCTTGGAGATCAGCTCCATGACCAGCACGTGGTGCGGGTCCTGGCCCTCGGGCAGGCTGGCGAGGCTGGCTACGGAGCGTCCTTTCAGCATCCAGGCGGTATGCAGCAGAAACCCGCCGACGTGCAGGCGGGTCGGCTGCGAAGGGAATCGTTCGCCCAGCACAGCCAGGGCTTCCAGCCCCACCTCCAGCGCCTTCGACTCCTGCCCCCGCATGAGACACTCACCCAGCCGAACTCGGAGGGCCCGGGCCCGTTCCATGGGAGTCTGCGCCTTTTGCAGCACCGCTTCGACGACCTGGTCGACGAGAGCCACGTCGCCCGTCATGGAGGCCGCGACCCCCGCTTGCAGGTGGGCCTCGATCATGAGGGTCCGATCCCCCTCCCAGTCCACCAGAGCCATGGCCGCGTGCAGACACACGAGAGCGGTGTCGTAGGCGGCGGAGATGGCGGCCCGGCGCCCGGCCTCCACGTTCAGTCGAGCGACTTCGGCTCGCTCGGTCGGCGACATCAGCGCATGGGCCTGATTGAGATGGTGGAGAACCTCGAACGGATCCGACGACGCCCGCTCTCGCAAGCGACGGCCGATAGTGAGATGAAGGGCGCTCCTCCGATCGTCCCGCAGACGCGCCGCGGCGGCTTGTCGAACCCGGTCGTGGAGAAAACGGAAGATGGCCTCGTCTTCCAGGTGCCGCCAGCCATGCCCCACGGGCAGCACCAATCCCTCTTCCAGCGCGGGGCGAAGCGCTTCCGCCGCCTCTCTGCAAGTGCACCCGAGCGCGGTGGCGAGAACCCCCAGATCGAAGCGGGCACCGATACAGGCCGCAGTCGAAAGCGTGGACTGGGCGGCCGGGCTCAGGGCTCGAATGCGGCGCCCCATCAGATCGGCTACGTTTTGCGTGATGTCGGCCTGGCAGACCCTTTCGAAGTCCCACGTCCAGCAGCGTCGGGACGTATCGAAAGCCAGCAGGCCGTCGGAATGCAGGGCGGCCAGGAACTGTTTGAGGAAGAAGGGGTTTCCGCCCGTCTTGGTGAGGGCGAGATCGGCCAGCGGGGCCACCTCCGTCGGGGCACACGAGAGCGCCTCGGCGATGAGCCGGGTGACCATGGCCGGTTCCAGGCTGGACAAGGCGATGTCCGACACTGGGGCGGGCGACGCTCGCAGGCGTGCCAGCACGACGTGGAGCGGATCGTCCGGCCCCACCTCGTCGTCTCGCCAGGCGCAGATCAAGAGGAGGCCTCGCTCGGAATCCACGGTCAGGCTCTCCAGCAGGCGCAGGGTGGCCGGGTCCGCCCACTGCAGGTCGTCCAGGCAGAGGACCAGCGGCTGGTTCTCGACCGCCAGTGAGCCGAGGAACTGGTGCATGACCCGATGGTGGCGGTTGCCCGACTCGAGGGGCGGCAGGTCGGGAAGGTGAGGCTGGGGGCCGACAATGCGAGCCAGCTCCGGCACCGTGTCGACGGCGAGCTGCCCACTCTCGCCGACCGCCTCCAGGATGGCCGCCCGCCAGCCAGCTACCTGCTGGGTCGTCCCCGCCAGCATCCGACGCACCAGGGCCCGCAGCGCTTGCGCCAGGGCGAAGTAGGGAACGTCCTGGTGCAGTTCGTCACACTTGCCGGCACCGAACAGCCCCCCCAGGCTGGCCACGGGGCCAAAGAGCTCCCGCACCAGCGCGGTTTTTCCCACCCCGGCCGGACCGTGCACCAGCGCCACCTGGAGGACCCCCTGGCGGGCCTGGGCCAGAGCCGCTTGGAGCGTCTGCAGGTCGTCTTCCCGGGCGTACAGCCGAGTGGTGAGGGTGAGACGACTGCAGACGTCGGTGGCGCCCAGGGTGAACGGCACGCCTTCGCTACATCGGCGCAGATCGTCGAGCAGCCCTGCCGCGCTCTGGTATCGATCCTCGGGCGCCTTGGCCAGCAGCTTGAGGACCAGGGCGCCCAACGGCCCCGGTAAGGGCGCCGGGGGGCGAGCGAGGTGCCCATGGATGACCTCCAGCGGGTCGTCGGAAAAGAAAGGGGGGCGCCCACTCAAGAGCTCGTACAGCGTGGCGCCCAGCGCGTAGAAGTCGGTTCGATAGTCGACAGGACGGCTGGTGAGACCGCTCTGCTCCGGGGATAGATACGCCAGGGTCCCTTCCACCGTACCTGCTTCCGTCGTTTCCTCCGGGAGGAGGCTGGCCAGACCGAAGTCGATAATCTGGACCTCACCGCTCCGCGTGACGATAATGTTGGATGGATTCAGATCCCGATGCGAGATGCCGGCCGCGTGCATCCCCTCGATAGCTTCAACCACGCGACACGCCAGGTCGACCACGGCAGGTGAAGCCATGGGGTCGCTCCCCGCGACCTCGCGCAACGGGCGCCCGCCGCGGTCTTCCAGTACCAGCGCAGGCTGTCCATCCAATTGGACTTCGCCCAGCAGGCGCACGATGCCCGGCCCTGCCGCCCGCTGCAGGATGTCGCCTTCGTTCTGCAGGCGAGCCAACTGTCGCTTCGACGGATGGTCGCCAGACGAAGCCTTGAGCACCACCGGCTCGCCATCGGAGAGTCGAACGCCCCGGTAGATGGTCGTCCTGGCACTGCGGTGGACGACCGCGTCGAGCCGATAGCCCGGCAGGTTGGGCAGCATGCTCTTGTCTTCGACGGCCAGCAGGGAAAGCCCTCAGAGGTGCCGCACTCAACGGCCCATGGCCGACTTTCCCGGCGCCCGACTGCTGGTGGTGGACGACGAACCGGATCTGGAGCTCCTCATCCGACACGCGTTTCGTCGCCAGATTCGCACCTCGAACTGGCATGTCGAATTCGCCTTGAACGGTTTGGAAGCCTTGCGGCGGGTCCAGGCCGGCTACGAGTTCGATGCCCTGCTGACCGACATCAACATGCCGGTCATGGACGGCCTGACGCTGCTGCGCGAGCTGGACGCCCTGGACCGCGACACGAAGGTCGTCGTC
>DASYBA010000219.1:0-4110 GCA_036501005.1 Candidatus Xenobia bacterium
GCCTCACGGACGGTTCGAATGCGTCCCTGCAAGGCAAGCACGTCCTGGTCCGGCGCCTTGCCCATGAGGTCCTTGACGTGGGCTTCCGGTCCGTCTGGGGCCCCTTCGATCTTGACGACCAGGTTGGCGGCCTTCTGCTGGGCGATCTTGGCCTGCTGTTGGGCGGCGTGGCGGCGATCCGCATCGGCGTGGCTGGACGCCCGGGCGCGGGAGAGGGCAAAGAGCCCCACGCCGGCAGCGCCCAGCACCACCGCCAGGCCTAGCACTTTCCATAGGCCCGACAAGTCCACCGGCTTGGGCGGCGGTTCGGGGGTGGGGGGGGCGACCTGCGAGGCGCCGATGAGATGGGCGGTCTCCTCCAGACCCGCGACGATGCCCCCGGCATAATCCTTGTCGCGGAATTTCGGCCCCATGAGCTGGGTCTGGATACGAAGGAACTGGCTATCGAGGACCGACCTGAACTGGCTGCCATAGAAGATGCCGACCTTGTGCTCCTGCAGGGCGACGACGACGACGACCAGCGTGTTCCGACGCTTCCCGTCAGGGGTCTGCCAGGAGGGACAGGCCTTCTCCATGCTGGCCTCGAGGGCATCGATGGTGGCCGCACTGCCCAGGCTGGCCACGGTGCGCACCCGCACGTCGCCGCCGACCCGCTTGAGGTCGTCGACCGCCTGCGTAACCCGGGCCACGTCATTCCCCAGGATGTGGGCGCCGTCTTCGATGGGGTCGTCGCAGTTGGCGAGGGCAACGCCCATCAGCGCGGACATCAAGCAGAGGCCGACGATCACTTTCTTCACACCGGTCCGGTTGGCCACCCGGACGACAGCTCCTGTCAAAATAGTTTCGAACCGTGTCCGCTCGGAGGACCCTCGAACGTCTATAGGGCAGAAAGGGGAAAAGCCCCTGACGAAATCGTCCCAGAAGGAGAAGACCGATGAGTGAGTTTACGTGGTTGTTCCGAGGCCGAGACATGAGCATGTCGCCCGAGCAGCGGCAGAAGCATACCGAGAAATGGATGGCGTGGTTCAAGGAGCTGGGCGCCAAGGGGGTCATCAAGGAGCAGGGCAATCCGCTGGAAGACGCCGGGGCCGTCGTGCAGGGCCGAGACAAGGTCGTCACCGACGGCCCCTTTGCCGAAGCCAAGGACATCGTGGGCGGCTATACCGTCATCGTGGCCCGCGACCTCGCCGAAGCGGCGGAGCTGGCCAAAGGCTGTCCGATCCTTGAGGTCGGGGGCTCGGTCGAGGTGCGCCCCGTCCAGAGGATGTAGCCATGGAGCTCAGCGATCACCTCTTCCGGCGAGAAGCCGGGCGGATGGTCGCCACGCTGACGCGCATCCTGGGGCCTGGCCACCTGGGCCTGGCGGAAGACGTCGTGCAGGACGCCTTCTGCCGGGCCCTGGAGGTATGGCCCTTTCGGGGCCTGCCCAAGAACCCGTCGGCGTGGCTCATGACCACGGCTCGCAACCGAGCCCTGGATGTCATCCGGCGCCACCACACCGCCCAGACCTACGAACCTGAGCTCAAGCGCAGCCTGGACGAAAACTTCGAATCACGGCCCGACGACCTGCTGCGCATGATGTTCTCGTGCTGCCAGCCCCCCCTGTCGGAGGCCGCGCAGATCGCCCTCATTCTCCACATTTTGTGCGGCTTCAGCGTCGACGAGGTGGCCGGAGCTTTCGTCCAGACCCACGCCGCCGTGGAAAAGCGCATCACGAGGGGCAAGAAAGCCCTGGCCGCATGCCCCGCCCTCTTCGATGTCGAACACGACTTCGATAGTCGCCTTCCAGCGGTCCAACGCGCCCTCTACCTGCTCTTCAACGAGGGGTACCACGGCGTCTCAGCCGTCCGTAGCGAACTGTGCCAGGAGGCCATGCGGCTCACCGCCATGCTGGTGGAACATCGGGCCGGCCCCACCACCTACGCCCTGGCTTCCCTCATGTGCCTTTCCGCCGCACGCCTGCCCGCCCGCCTGGACGAGACGGGCCAGCTGGAGGCCTTCCACGACCAGGCCCGTTCCCGCTGGGATAGCCAGTTGATCGACGAAGGTCTCAGACTCCTGGAGCTGTCCGGTCGGGGCTCTCAACTCTCGCCCTGGCACCTGGAAGCCGCCATCGCCGCCCAGCACGCCGTGGCCCCGTCTGTCGAAAAGACCGACTGGCCGGCCATCGTTTCGTTCTATGATGCCCTCATGGACCTGGCGCCCTCACCGGTGGTGGCGCTCAACCGAGCCATTGCGGTGGGCCAGGCGGAGGGGCCCAGGCTGGGGATGGAAGCCTTGAGGGGCATATCGGATAGGGACCGCCTGCGGGACTACCCTTTCCACGAGGCTGCGATGGGCGAGTTCGAACTGCGCCTGGGCGATCCCGACACGGCCGCCCATCACTTTCAGGCGGCGCTGAAGCTGGCCCGCAATCCGTCCGAGCGCACCTGGTTCACGCAGCGCCTGGCGGAGTGCGACAAAGCGATGGGCAAGGCCTGAGAGGCCGAGCAGTCAAGGGCCGGAGCGTCGTCGACAACTCTCGGCCACGGCCAACGCCCCGGCGGCCAGGGCCACGGCCACGGGGGCCGTCGTCGTATTTACCTCCGGTGCCCCCCCAGCGGCTGGGCTGCTGAACGTGACCTGGAACGCGAACACGCCAAAACCGTTGGAACCGTCCCAGTTGTGGCCGTTGACCAACTGGCCGGTCGTCAAGGCGTTCGCGCAAAACTGATTACGGAGAGTAAAACAAAGACAACTCGGACAGGTAACCTTGGCAGCGTTGAAATAGACGGCCTCGCAGGCCGCACATGCGCTCGTCACTTGACAGTCGCCCCAACACATGGAGAAGGTGCCGGGCTGGCATCCCAGGTCCGTGGTTTCAAAGTACGCCACCAGATCTTCCCCTGGCACAACGGGCAGGCACCCGGTGGAGACCGTGATGGGATCAAAGGCACCGTTGGCCGGCACGGACATGATGGGACCGACAAAAAGCGGTGCCCCGCACCCGTGGCCACAGAGAACCCCCGCAGACGGATGCCAGACCTGTACCACGGGCTTGAAATTCGTCGCAAGACCACTAGCGGGCCCGTGGGGAACGAACTCAAAGCAGTTCAGCGTGGTCGCCCCCGTAGGCACCACGAAGGCCTCGCCATAGACCGTCGTTAATCTCGTTGTCAGACTCCCCCAACTGGACCCCGTGCACACCCCATTCCAGTCGTGCCCCCGAATGCCGGGATCCCCGGCCAGAGTGCCGATGACAATCGGCGCCGCCTCCACCGGTGCACGCAGCGCCCCCAGCATCGCCAACCCCAGCGCCCCTGCCAGCCAGCCGCTGATCTTCATGCGCTTCCTCCACATGGTCATTGATGAATATTCCTGAGGCAGACGTCCCCGACCTTCAGGCCCTTCGTGTGACGTTTACGAGTTACTAAGAGAACCCAACAAAAATATTCACAGATGGACTTTATACTGGACCCAGAGATATAGGGAGGAAGTCCAAGTCCATGTCAGTCACCCCCGCGTCCGGCGGCCCCGGAATTACCGCGCGAGCCAATCGCCAACTGCTGCCCAAAGACGGATTCATCGGACTCGATCCGAAGGACGGCACGGTGGTGGCGGGCCAGGCCCCCGGCGCCCATATCGCGGACACGTTGGCGCAGAAGCTGAAGGCCCCCTATGACCGTCTGACCCAGGGCAAGTCGGCCGACCACATCCAGTTTGTGATGGGCGCCGAGGAGCTGAACCCCGTTTCCGACGCCAGCGGCACCGCCGTGCTCAACGCCAGCGAAATGCAGCAAGTGGCCCAGCACACCAGCGCCCATGGCGGTCTCGTCTCGCTCCTGGCCACCAATTCGGACCACGGCTCGACCCGCACCCACGTGCTGGTCCTCCCCACCGACTATGACGGCCCCATCCTGCTCAGCACCGTGGCGAACACGCTCTTCGAGAAAGACCGGGAAGGCCCTCACGCCGCCGTCGAGGGCTCGCAGAAGCTTCTGCAAGCCGTGGCCAGCCAGCACGTGCCCATCGTCTACGTCGATGGCGACCACGACGGGCCCGCCACCCGTCAGCTCCTGGGGCAGATGCCCGACGGCATCCTGGTCGGCGAGGGCAAGAACGCCGCTGCCA
>DASYBA010000220.1:0-26625 GCA_036501005.1 Candidatus Xenobia bacterium
CTGGCGTTGCGCAAGGTCATCGTCAATCATCGCACCGCCAAGGTCGAGCCCAAGATTCCACCGGATCAACGACGCCTGTCGCCGCAAGAGATCGACGCCTGCTACACCGAGCTCCTGCAGTATTGCAAGCAGCAGGGCCACCCCGGCATCGTGCTCTCCATGCCCCATCTCGCCAAGATCGACAAACCCATCGAGATCGAATACAAGGCGGAGATCGAGAAGATCGCCAAAGACAATCAAGCCATCTTCGTCGATGCCTACCATTCATTTCGAGAGCACGGCTACTGGAAGCCCTATTTCCTCGACGCCGTCCATCCCACGGAGCGGGGCCACCAGGTGCTGGCCGACATGCTACGCGACGCCATCCTGCAAAACCACCTCATCCCCCCGTGAAAAAGCGCCTGGCGTGGGCCCTGGCCATCCTGGCCATCCTCCTCTTGCTGGCCGAGCTGGGGCTGCGGCTGGCCTTGCCCAACCCCAACCTGCAGGTCGGCGGCATGTATACCCAGGAACCATCGGGTATCGGATTGACCCCGGGCTGGGCAGGGCGGGTTCATACTCACGAGTTCGACGTCCGCATCCGTATCGGCTCGAACGGGCTACGAGATGAGGGCCCGCCGGGGAAAACCGTGGTTCTCGGCGACTCCTTCGCCTTCGGCTGCTGGTCCGAGAAGACGTGGACCCGCGTCATGGGTGATACCCTCCAGGTCCCCGTCCTGCCGGCCGGCATTCCCAACTCGGGCACCGCCGACGAGCTGCATTTCCTGCAGGCCCATCTCGCCGAATGGTCGCCCCGCCGGGTCGTGCTGGCCTTCTTTTGCGGCAACGACTTCAGCGACAACCTCTGCACCTGGCAAGCCTATCGTATCGAACATGGCTACCTCTTCATGAAGGACACCTGGCGGGACGCGCTCTGGTCATCCGACGCCCTGACCCCAGGGCCTGACGCCATCCCCCTCGCCCCCTTCCAGCCCGCCGACCGTCTCATGTCGCCGATCAGCCCCAGTTGGGATGGCCTTTCCTCGCTCCTCAGCTTTCTCCATCCTACGTACCTGTACCAGACCGCGGCGGCGCTGTCCATGGCGCGGCGCTATCGAAACGTCCATGTCCACATCTTCGACCCAGCGGCCTGGCTGCTTCGCCGCTACTCCCCTGTCATGGCCACCGCGGTGCGCCAGACCTGGCAGTATCTCGATGCGCTCAAGCAGGCTTGCGGGCCCGTCCCCCTCGCGGTGGTGGTCATTCCCAGCGCCCCACAGCTTTATGCCGATGATCGGCAGGCGTGGGAGAAACGCGTCGGGCTGTCGGAATCTGACCTGGACGTGCATCGACCCGACACGTTCGTCATGGCGTGGGCCCGAGACCGGAAAGTGCCCGCCCTGAACCTGTTCGACGCCCTGCAAGGTTCGACACGCCTGTACTACCGGCGGGACATGCACTGGAACGAGGCAGGGCACCGGGCCGCTGGCCTGGCCACGGCCCGCTTCATCCGAGACGAGCTTTCAGCCTCGCCGCCTCCTGCAATTCCCGGTCCCGCCACTCCGATCGATAGAACTCGGCCATGAACTCGCGACCTTGCCAGCGTCCGGTCTCGGCTTCGGCCGCCCGCCCGACGTGGAAGACCACCTCTACGTGGCGGGCCCCTTCCCGCCGAGCCGCCGCCAATCCCGCCCAGGCGGCCTCGACCGTCATGTGCCCGCTGTAGAGGATGCCCACCAGGCGGTCCGGCCAGGTCAACCCGGCCCGCCGGGCAAACGGCTCGGCAAACCCGCTGCAGAAGCGCAAGACCGCCCACTTCACCAGGTTTATGACGGGCCACCGGGGACTCGCCAGGTAGAGCGGCTCGCGGGCCATGCGGATGGAGCGCACTCGGCTCGCCGCTGCCACCCGGGCGGCCGCCGGAAACAGAAACGGCAGCATGTGAACGTGCATGTGGCCATCGACGGCGTGCACGGATCTCGGCGAGAGCCGGGCCTGCAGGGCCGCCACCTGCGCCTGCCATTCCGTCTCGACCTGGCGAGTCAACTCTCCACGCGCTCGCAGCCAGGTCAGGATGAGGCTTCCGAAGGTGTGCCGCAGGTGCCCCTGCCGGTCGACCAGGAGCGGCACGTCGGCCGCCGGAGCCGAACTCGGGCCCTCCGACAAGTTGAGATGACAAGCGATGCGCACGCCGCGCCCGGCCTCCTCCGAGAGTACGGTCGCCAGGCGACCCAGGGCCTCTCCGTTCGCCAGGACGCTAAAGCCGGTCAGCACGCCCTGTCGCCAACAGTCCAGCGTCTGCTCCGTCACCGCGGCGGTTGCTCCGACGTCGTCAGAATGCACGTCGATGGTCATGTCAGGGCGACACTTTCCAGCGCTCCGACCGGCATGGGAAGGCGCCACCCAGCAGGCATCCAGCGAGCGCCAGGCAGGCCGAACCGCAGGGCAGTATAGCGTATCGAATAGGTGAGCCAGAACGGACGGGAGACGATGCGGGCCGGCCGCTCGGAAAAGGCCCGCCGGATGCAGGCCTCGGCTCCCCGGGGGGAGGGCATCGTCAAGTGCTCGCCAGGCGTGAAGTAGGGCCAGCGGGTGTCCAGCAGGCGACGGGCCAGGCTCGCGTAGTTCGGGCACATCAAGTAGAGAAGGCCTCCCTTCGATAGCATTCGCACGAGGTTGTCGACAAAGACGTCCGGCCGGCGCACGTGCTCCCACACGCCAGTGGCGTACACGACGTCGGCCGGCTCTCCCAGGGCCAGGGTGTCGCCATTCAGGTCGACCTGCAGCCAGGAGACCTGGGAGGGAAGAGACCGGGGCCGCTCGTGCAGGTCGGCGGCCCGCCCAGTCGCCTGCGGGTAGGCCCGCGCCATCTGGCACGCCATCTCACCCGCCCCGGCGCCGATCTCCAACCAGGTGAAACGGCTATCGGACGACACCCCGCGCAGCCGTCCGATTCGCCGCACGCAGGTCGCATGCCATGCCTCCCCCCCCGCCATGGCATCCCGCATCTCGGCCGGCAGCCCCTCATTGAAGCTGGCGTAGAGCGCCCGCAAGGCCTCGTCTGACGGCAGAGGGCAGGTGGTGCCCGAACCGCACGTACCGCACTCATAGAAATCAAACGGCCCGTGGTCGCGCTTGAGCCGGTGATAGAGCCCGGTGTGCGTCCGCCGCAGCGCACGCGCCCCGCAATAGGGGCAAGCGTCAGAAGACGTCCCAGTCTCCGACATGGGAGGCCCACTGGGAGGGCAAGGGTCCCGCTCCCATGACCTCGGCCATGAGGACCACCGGGCGGGGCGTGATACGCTGTGGAACGGGAAACAGGCCCCGACTCATGAGCGCCCCCCGGTCCGACACATTGTTCAAAGTGAGGGCGAAGATGATGCCTTCTTGCCGGCACCAGGACCCGGCGTGTAGATGCAACTCCCGTTCGATATCGAGCGAGGTCGCCATGCACTCCATGACGAGGCCGAACCGCATCCGATACATCAGCAGCGGGCGCACCACCAGGAACCCCTCCGGTCCGCCCTGACCCTGGTAGACGAAGCTCGTGTAGAGCGACTTCTGCGGCGAGTGATAGCGATCGTTCAAATAGGCCGCGGTGCGAGCGATCATCATGCGGCCACCCGGCAACCGACGGGCCAGGGCATCCTGCTCGGGGCCGTACCGTTCGATACGCTCGACGAACGGCCGGGGCCTGAAGGTGGGGATGATGCCAGCGAACATGCTGAGGATCGACAGCCGCTGGCAACCTGATTTAACAAAGCCCGTCGTCGAATTGCGGTTCGGAAAGCCGAAGAAGATGTCTCCATCCGACAACGTCGCCTTCAGGGCCTGCAGGCATTTCACAAACCATCCCTGGCCACGGGCCTTCGGATGCGTGGACGTATCGCACGACTGCCAGCCCCGCACGGTGCGGGTGCCGTCGGTCAGCGCCAGGGGAAACATACTGTTCATGGCGACCAGCATGCCGCCCGCATCGCGCACCTGGGCCACCCTCGCTTCGCCTCCCGCCATGGTGTACTTCCATTTATAGTACTGTGGCGTCTGGTTGGCGTCCAACTGCTCCTGGCTGGCGACCCCAAAGAACGCCTCGCGCTGGAGCCGGACGATCTCATCGTAGTCCACCGAGGCCGCCGTCACAACCTCCAGCTTCAAGCCTTGGCCTCCTCCCCAGCGGGTGGCTCCACCATCGCGGACGAACCCCGACCGGCAGCGTCGGACGCCACCGTGTGGGCCGCGACGACGTAGAGCGGGCGCTGCTTGACCTCTTCGTAGATGCGCCCGACGTACTCGCCCACGACACCGATGAACATCAACTGCACGCCGCCGATGAAAAGAACCGAGGCGATGATGGACGTCCAGCCGGGGGCAGTCCACAAGCCGGTGAGGTGCGCCGTGATGGAGAAAGCGAAGTAGGCGAAACAGCCGATGGTCGTCAAGAGGCCACAGACAGTCGCTAGTTGCAGGGGAACGCGGGAGAACGACACGGCCGCATCCAGGGCCAGCGAAAGAGACCGCCACGGCGAGTACTTGGGCTGACCGGCAAAGCGCGCCTCCTCCTCGTAGGTGACGACCGCCACCTTGAGTCCGGTCCACGGCAGCATGCCTCGCAGAAACCGGTGTCGCTCCGGCATGCGGCGCAGGACCTGCAGCGCTTTCTCCGTCAGGAGGCGGAAGTCGGAAGACGACTCGATGATGGGAATTTTCGACAGGACATTGAACACCCGATAAAACAGCGAGGACGACCAGCGCTTGAAAGGAGACAGGCGGGCATGCGAGTGACGGCGAGTCTGCACGACGTCGTGCCCTTCGCGGGCCAGCCGGAGCATCTCCGGGATGGTTTCCGGCGGGTGCTGGAGATCGCCGTCCATGGTAATGACATAGCGCCCCCGGGCATAGTCCATGCCGGCCTGCAGGGCGGTCTGGTGGCCAAAGTTGCGGGTCAGGGCGAGCAGCTCGATACGAGGCCTGTCGGCCTGCCGGCACCGCACGACCGATACGGTGTCGTCCTGGCTGCCGTCGTCAACGAACAAGACGCGCCAGCTCTGCCCCAGGCTCTGCAGCACCGGCTCGAGCCTCGCCAGCAACGGGTCGACGTTCGGCGCCTCGTTGTAGACGGGGATGACCACGCACACGTCCACCACATCCCTCATCGCTTGACGTCAAGCCTTCTGCCCGTTACGCACAGGGTCCTGTCTCGGTGAGGCGACTCCCGCTTGTCCTCGCCGTTCTCCTCCCCCTGTTGCTGCTCTTCTCGCCCTATCTGTTCCAGCATCGCATTCCACTCAACGGCGACTGGCTGGAAGCGCGCTTTCTGCCCTGGAAGGCCCACGCCACCATCACCTCCCCCAATGCCGAACTGGACGATCCCATCCTATTTCAATACCCCTTGCGGCTGCAGGCGGCCACCGCGCTGCGGCAGGGCCACTGGCCGCTTTGGAACCCGTCCATCCTGTGCGGCACCCCACTCTTCGAAGACCAGGCCAGCATGCCGCTGTGCCCCTGGAACTGGCTCATGGTGCTCCTTCCCCCCCTGGACGGCTGGACCTGGCTTCTCTTCACCGAACTCGCGGTGGCCGGTATCGGCATGGCACTGCTGCTCGACCATTTCGAATTGCCCCGCTTCGCCTCGCTCCTGGGCGCCGTCTCCTTCATGCTGTGCGCCGCCTTCGGCCAGTCGCTGGAGTGGCCGTCGTTCTTGGGAACGTACGGGTGGCTGCCGTGGATTGCGCTAGGCGTCGAGCGCATGCCCCTCACCGGCCGACGGGGTGCCGGGCTCGCCGCGTTGGCCCTGGGCCTCCAGTTCTGGTGCGGCATGGTGCAACTATGCACCTACGTCCTGGGCGCCACGCTGGTGTTGCTGGTGGTTCGCTGCGTACAAGATCGGCGGTGTCGCCCGGCCCACGCCCTGACGCTCGTTCTGCTGGGCCTGGGCATGGGCGTCGCCGTGCTGGTGCCGACCGCGCACCTCCTGGCGGCGGCCCAGCGCTCCGCGGTCAAGTATTCCGACTGGAGTCGGCCCTTGGCGCTCTGCACCTATATCTGGCCGGATCTCTTCGGGCACCCGGTGCGGGGCGACTACGTTCCCCTCACGGGCCTCTACGAACTGGCCTTCAGCGGCTATATCGGATTGTGGTCGGGCTGCCTCGCACTCTCGGCCTGGCGGCGGGATGCCAGGCGGCTCCCCTACCAGATCCTGGCCGTGCTCCTGCCCCTTTACCTGCTCATCACGGCGGTACCCGCCTGTAGGGAGGCCCTGGTGGCGCTCGTCCCCGCCCTGTTCACCGTGGACCACCTCCGTTCCGTGGGCGTCTGCGCCTTCGGCGCCGCGGTGCTGGCCGGTTTTGGCGCCGCCGAGGTCATCACCGGTCACCAGCGCGGGCGGGTGCTGCTGGTCAACGGTATCGCGGGCACAGTCCTGCTGGGTCTGGTGCTGGTGTTGGAGATCTGGCCGCCCACGGGCGACCGCCTGCCGTGGTTTTTCGGCATGTTGCAGACCCGTTATGGCGATGCATTGTTGTCGCCCAACCTGTTGTGGCCCATGGGCCTGTGGATGGCCTTCATGGGCTGGACATGGCTGGGCGCGCAGCGCTGGCCGAAGGCCTGGGGCGCCATCACCGTCATGGTGGTCGCCCTCGACCTGCTGCGGGGCGCGTGGACGTGGAACCCATTCGTGCCGGCCCGGCACGAGTATCCGCCCGCGCCTTCCCTCGCCTTTCTCCAGCAGCACCAGGGCGACGGACGCGTCCTCGCGGTGGACCCACCGGATGCCATCCGGGGCCGCACCGGCCTTCTCCCGCCCAACAGCGCCCTGCCCTATCGATTGCGTGACGTGCGCGGCTACGACTCCATCTGGATCAACCGCTTCTGTCGCTTGGACGGCCCCCAGAAAGACAATTACTTCCATTCGATACCCAACCCCGACTGGCCGGTGGTCAGCCTGCTCGGCGTTCGCTACGTCATGACCCGGGATCCCATGGCGAGTGCTCGCTGGAAATCCGTTTATGACGCTGACGTCCACCTCTACGAGAACCAGCAACCGGCACCCCGAGCCTTCGTGACCAGTCGGTTGGAAATCATGCCGGCGGACGAAATCCGACAGCGCTTGCAGGACCCATCTGCACCCCGCCCCGACACGCTGTGGGTGGAAGCGGAGCAGGCGGCGCTGCTCGCCCCTCCGACAGGACCCGCGGCCTGGCAGGCGGAGACGGTGGACGACGACAGCTTCAATGCGGTCTCTGTCGATACTGACGCCAGCTTCGCCGGCTACCTGGTCCTCGCCGACGCCATGTACGATGGGTGGACCGCTACGATCGACGGCACACCGACCCCAGTGGCCCTGGCGTACACGGCCCTGCGCGCCGTATCGGTTCCAGCCGGACGGCACCACGTGCACTTTGAATACCGGCCCCAGCGGGTGTTTGGTAGCGTGGCCCTCTCCTTGGTCGCCCTATGCCTGGTGCTGGGGTTCTGGCTTAAAAACTGAAGCCGCCGTGGTGCGCCAGCGATGCGGCCAGGCTCTCTATCGCATAGGGCCGCTGCGAAGCCTCGGTGGGCAGGAGCACGTCGACGTCCAGGCCGTAGCCATCCACCGAACGGCCATCACCGTACAGGTCGACGGCCCGTTCGGCCAACCGCATCACGATGCCGCTGTGGGGCAGAAGAAACGTTCCGGGCGTCTGGAAGGCGACCTGGCCGGCGGTGTTGGTGCCGGCCAGGACACACCCGGGCAAGCTGGCCAGGAGCCACGCCAGGACTTCGCCCCCCGCCCGGGTATGATGGTCTACCAGGACCAGCAGACGCGGATGCCCAGGGGCCGGGGACGCCCCCCGCAAAGCGGCGTGGCGGCGGTAGTCCCAGCCCGGGACCGTCCGCTCCGTCGCGTCGTCGGCAGGCGGCGCGCCGAGCGCATCCAGGGCTGCCTGGATGCGGGCCCATTCCGACGTGCGACGAGGACTTCCGGAGATGGCCAGGGAGCGCTCACAGTCACCCCAAGCCAGGGCCGTCGCCAGACAGGAACGCTTGACCGTACTGGCCGGCTCGGGGCGGTGCAGGGTGGGCAGGCCCACCACCGGGGCCAGTTCATCGACCGGCGGATCCTCCCCACCGGTGCCTCGGAGGTCTACGATGAGCAACTTCAATTGGGGGGCACCACGGTACAGAGGTTCTAGCACCGGGTGGAGCCAGGTGTCCGTCTGCTCGTCGAACGTCGGCAAGCGGAGGTAGCCCACCGCGGCATTGACCGGGTGGTAGGAAGGGACGTCGGTAGAGGTGTGGGCGCAGGCCAGCACGGCGTCGTATCGCTGCTCCGGACTCGGGTTCCACGCCGCGCCGATGGGCCACCATTTGTCTTTGCAGCGCAGGGCCGACACGGTTCCCAGGTCGGAGGGCCCGCTCACGTAACTGCTGATGCGAAGGCCCGCCGGGGTGTCAATCCAGGCGGTGCGGATGCCCTGCGCCGGGTCCGTGCGTGACAGCGGGTGAACCACGCCGTCCCGGGTGCGCACCGCGGTCACCGCGCCAGGCAGCTTGCGGCCCGACCACCAGCACTGCGATGCACACTGGCCCTTGCCGTAGCCTACCGGACCACTCAGGTTGTCCCGCTGGAAGGCTCGCAGCTCGCCGATGCTGGACAGGGCCTGGGCGAGCGGAATGGACTGGCCGACGTGCACAGAGAGAGAGCGCGCCCAGCGGCTGAACCACGCATCCCAGTCCCAGCCGCGGGCCTGGGCCAGGTCCCAGCCGGCGTAGGCCTGCTGCATGGCGATCTGGAGGAGGGGGAGATCGTCCACCAGGTCGCCGGCCTGCACCTCGGCGGGCGGTTGGCTCGGGTACCACGTGTGGGGAACGAGGAAAGAGCGGGGGGTCCATGGCTCGTCGTACGGATTGGAGCCCCATACGCCCTGGGCGGGCAGGCGCAGGCCGAAGTGGCGGAGCCAGGACTCTTCGGCGATGATTTCGTCGGCCGTCGGGTCGACAGACGGGCCGGCCACGGCGCCGCTGATGGCGACCGCGCACAGGAGCCCGACCAGCCAGCATTTCAGGTTCGTGGTCACCCGCCAGAGTTCGGGAACGATCGCCATCCCCCTGTGGGAACTGTCACAGACGCCCCTCCGGTGCGGTGCTATCCTGAGATCCACAGGGACGGATGGAGGCGCACATGGGACAGCACGCGTATCGTAGCTACAAGCCGGGTCATGGCCATTGGCTCTGGCACGTCAAGCAGTTGCCCACCTGGCACCCAGTGACCAGCGCCCACCCCATGCTGGACAAGCTCCAGTCGATACAGCCGCAGCCGGCGCCTCCGGCGGTATCCGCTGACGCCCACCCGCTGGCGTGGACCGAAGAGGCCTTGGGCCTGGACGCCTACCAACGATTGGTGGAGGGTCGCTAACCCAGGCCTAGCCGCTGATTCAAGCCCGCCACGAAGCCCTGTATGACGTTGCCGTCGGGGTTGTTCTTGTGGCGCATGAAGACGGTCGTCAGATCGAGGTCTATGGTGGCATCGTCCGGTTTCTTGATGGTAATCGTCATGCCGGACTTGAGAGAGGCCTGCAACTCCGGATACTGTTGTTGAATGGCTTGGATGGTATCGACACAGAACTGCTGCCGAGGATCCGACGTCTCCTCGGGGATGGCTTCTGTCTCGGCCTCTGCGGCCGGAGTCGTGGCCCGCGCCTCCAGGAGGTTCTCCTGCTGCTGCCAGACTTCGAAGATGCGCTCCGGTCCGAAGTATCGAATGGTATGACCGGCGGCCTTGTGGGCCTCGATGTTCTGCTCGTGGGCGGCGAGCACGTCGCCGGGCATGGATTTGAGAAGCTGGTGGACGGGAAAGTCGGCCGGGCGGGGGTCCTGCGGCAAGGGAGAGGTGGTCGTCAGGACCGACGTCCCGTCTTCGTAATGGGTGCGCAGCTCGAACCACTCGGTGGGGTTGCCTTCGGGCCGGGCGAACACCAGGCTGGCAAAGATCTTTCCCTGGCGAGCCAGCAGGCGAGCATAGTTGGTGTACTTGACCGTCAGCACCTGGTAGTCGAAAGCGTGTTCGAACCCCTTGGCGCGGAAGTAGCCTTCCGGGTCCATCCAGGCCGACTTGCAGGCCGGGTCGCTGGGAGGAACGTCAAGCTGTTCCCAGCGTTTCTCCACTCGAGTCTGGGTGTAGTGCGTGGCCACGCTCCCGACAAACCGGCCCATGGTCCCCTTGACGCCCAGGAAGATCAACAGCAGCACGATGAACTCGACGACGCCGATGGCCAGCGAGCTCGGTTCGGTATCGACTCGGTTCTTGTACAGGAGCAGGTCGATTTTGGTCGGTGAACCGTTGTAGACCGTGATGATGGCGCTGTCGCCAGACTCGGCGCCGGGCGGCGTGACGGTGTAGGTGGTCTTGTCCGCCTCGGTCTTGGGGTCCTTGTACACGGCACTGTATTCGACCAGCACGTCCCGGGTCTCGGCGGGGGCGGTGTAGACCCAGTGGAAGCCCCAGTGGTTCGGGTCCTGGTCCAACAGCTCCGACGACTGCTGCTGCGACGGCTGGAACAGGTGCAAAGGCGGCACGGCCGAGACGGGGCTGGTGGGAACAGTCGGTCTGTCGCGGGACTCCAGGAAATTGTGGACCAGGCCAGCAGTGAACCAGGAGATGACGAGCAGGGTAATGATGATGCCGTAGACCGCCGATTTGGACATGTTGCCCCCTCCATCTGATTTGGCTCTTCTTTCGACTCGAAGGGTCGTGGCCCTGGTCGCCGAATGCCCGTGGCCTTATGTCATATCAATACATTTTTACCATGCACGACCTCCGCAAGGTTCGTGGCACCAAGGAAGTTCTGAAGAATATCCGGCTGTCGTTCCTGCCCGGCGCCAAGATTGGCGTGTTGGGGGCCAACGGCGCTGGCAAGAGCACCCTGATTCGGATCATGGCCCTGGAGGACCAGCCTACCGACGGGACCGCCGAGCCTGCGCCCGGCATCAGCATCGGCTATGTGCCCCAGGAACCGCAGCTCGATCCCAACCTGACCGTTCTGGAGAACGTGCGGCAGGGGGCCAAGGACGTGGTCGATCTGCTCAACCGATACGAACAGGTCAGTGAGAAGCTGGGCACCGATATCGACGCCGACCAGATGGAGAAGCTGATCGAAGAGCAAGGCCGCCTGCTGGAACAGATCGAGGCCTGCGACGGCTGGGAGCTGGATCGGATTGTGGAAACCGCCATGCGGGCCATGCACCTGCCCCCCAAGGACAGTGGCGTGCAGACCCTGTCCGGCGGCGAGAAACGCCGCGTCGCCCTGTGCCGCGTGCTGCTGCAGCAGCCCGACCTGCTGCTCCTCGACGAACCGACCAACCATCTGGACGCCGAATCGGTGGAGTGGCTCGAGCAGCACCTGGCCCACTACGAGGGCACGGTGGTCTCGGTGACCCACGATCGATACTTCCTCGACAACGTGGCCGGCTGGATCCTCGAGCTGGACCGTGGGCGGGGCATTCCGTGGAAGGGCAACTATTCGTCCTGGCTCGAGCAGAAGGAAGCCCGGCTGGGGCAGGAGGAGCGGGAGGAGTCGGCGCGCCGCAAGACGCTCAAGCGTGAGCTGGAGTGGGTGCGGCTGTCGGCCAAAGCCCGGCAGGCCAAGAGCAAGGCCCGCCTGCAGGCGTACGAGACGATGGCCGCCGAGCAATACGAAGATCGGCCGGAGACCGCGGAGATCCAGATTCCCGCCGGGCCCCCGCTCGGCCACGTGGTCGTCGAAGCGAAGAAGCTGACCAAGGGCTTCAACGGCCGCACCCTCATGAAGGATCTCGACTTCAGCCTGCCGCGGGGCGGCATTGTGGGTATCATCGGCGCCAACGGCGCCGGCAAGACCACCTTGTTCCGCATGATCATGGGCCAGGAAAAGCCCGACGGCGGCGAGCTCAAAATCGGCGAGAGCGTCAAGCTCTCGTACGTCGACCAGTCCCGCGACGCCCTGCAGGGCGACCGCCTGGTGTTCGAGGAGATCGCCGACGGGCAGGATTCGGTGATGCTGGGCAAGGGCAGCGTTCCCGCCCGGGCCTACGCGGCCCGCTTCAACTTCAAAGGCCCCGACCAGCAGAAGCGGGTCTCCGACCTGTCGGGTGGGGAGCGCAACCGGGTGCACCTGGCCAAGCTTTTGCGCAGCGGCGGCAACGTCTTGCTGCTCGACGAGCCTTCCAACGATCTGGACGTGGACACGCTGCGGGCGCTGGAAGAGGCCATCCAGGACTTTCCCGGCTGTGCCGTGGTCATCAGCCACGACCGCTGGTTCCTCGATCGCATCGCCACGCACATCCTGGCTTTCGAAGAGGATGGCAACGTGGCATGGTTCGCCGGCAACTATTCCGCCTACGAAGATGACCGCAAGCGCCGGCTGGGCGATGCGGCCTTCGCCCCGCACGAGTATCGCAAGTTGCACAAAAGCTAGTCTGGTGCCGATGTTTGAGACAAGAGGGATCCGGGTACCAGGTATGCAAGCATTCGAACACATCAAGGAGGCTTGTTTACTGATGGCAAAATACCCTTATCTGGGCGCGGCGACCGCGGCTCTTCTCCTGATGTCGCTCGCCGGCGCTCCCTCCGCTCAGGCAGACGCACCAGGCGCCACCATGGACGCCCAGGGTGTCGTCACCCTCAGCAATCCGGCGTATGGCGCCCGCCCCACTGGCTACTATGATCGAAATGGTGACTTCAACTACGGTTGGAAGCCGTACCTCACCGGTTACTACGACGGCCACGGCGACTGGCATGACTACCCCAACATGGAAGTCATTGGCACCACGCAGCCAGTACCCCCCGTTTTTCTGGGCGAATGGCGATACGACGTCGACCACCAGAATTTCTATGCGGGCTACGGCACCCGCACGGCGCTGCAGCGGGGGTGGACGCGAGTCGTCGGCCCTGACGGTCAACCGCACTGGGTCGACCTGAGGGCCAATCGGGACATCGTGCACCTGGTGCCCGACAACAAGGCCACCCTCTATATCGTGAGCCAGTTCGAGCCTGTGGTCATGGAGATCCCGACGGGACGCACCGTGACCTTTGTCGCCAACGAGGGGCATTACGCTCTGGCGCCAGAATATGATAGCTACTGGTCTTCCAGGCTGTCCAACAGGTTCCCCGCCCAGTTCATCTGGACGGTGCCCATGGATCCGGATCACGTGTTCTCATGGACCTTCACGCAGCCCGGCATCTACAAGGTCACGAACGCCACCGGGGGCGGCCCTAGCGACTGCCACTTCCCCGGCTTGATTATCAAGGTCGTGGGCGACGCCGTGCCGTGGGACGAGAGCGCCTTCGTGTGCTGGCAGAGCTACACCATGAAGCGTCTGCCTTACACCTATACCGCATCGGTCTGGCAGCCCATGACGCTGCCGACGACGAACTACACGCCGCCGCCCCCGCAGCCCCCTCCGCCCCACAAGGTCATCAAGAAAAAGGTGCCGAGAAACAAGGACATCAAGTAGAAGAGCCCCGCTCCGGCGGGGTTTTTCTTTTTGTACTCGAAGGGGAGCTCGTATGCGTCACGTGATCTGGCTGATTCTCTCCTGCATGCTGGCCTGCCCGGTGGCCGCGGCGCCCCTCGGATTGCCCCCCGTGGTGGGGCAGGATCGACTGCACACCGTGCAGGAAGGCGAAACCTTGCCGGGCCTGGCACAGCGGTTTCGCCTGGCCATGGAGCACATCGCCTTTGCCAATCGCCTGCCTATCGACCAGTACATCCCTGACATCGACCTGGGGACGACCGTGGTGCTGCCGCTGCGGCGCATTCTTCCCGTCCGTCCGCCCCTCGATGGACTCGTGATCAACCTCCCCGAGCGAGGGGCCTACCTGTTTCGCCATGGGCAATTTCGGAATTTCTATCCCATCGCCATGGGTCGCCCGGGCTTTGAAACGCCCCGGGGCACCTTCTACGTGATCGAAAAGACGAAGAATCCCACCTGGGTGCCCCCCGCGTGGGCCAAGGTGCGAGATCCCATCTACCCCCCCGGCCCCAACAATCCCCTGGGAGATCGGTGGATTGGCCTCAGCTCGCACGGCCTGGGCATTCACGGCACCACCAGCCCCGAGGCCATCGGCATGGATATTTCGCATGGCTGCATCCGCATGTATCCCGATCTCGTCAGAGAGCTGTTCGACCAGGTCTCGGTGGGCATGACCGTCCGGATTGAATATGAACCCGTCAAGGTCGGATACGACCGCGACACCGGCTCCGTGTGCATGGCAGTGTACCCGGACGTCTACGGACTGGCGGATCCTCAGCACCGAGCGCAGGCGCTCATGAGCGGGCGGGGGGTGCCGGCGCGCCGCTGGTCCCCCGTGGTGCAACGGCACTCTGGGCGGGTCGTCAGTTTGATGGCCGATCGGGTCGAGGTGGTGGTGGATGGTCACCAGGTGGCCCTGTTGCACGGGCCGGTGCGGCGCGATGGGGCGCTCTGGTTGCCTTTGCCGGTGCTGACGGCCGCGGGCGCGGGCGTCACCTCCGGTCCCACCGGCCTGAGGCTCGACGTGGGCAGCCAGACCGCCACCCTGGGGCCCACAGATGTGTATCGACAGGGCGGCGATACGCTGGTATCGGTAGCCACGTTGCACAACCTGGGTATTCGCTACGATTGGGAGGCGGCTACGGACACGCTGTCCATTCACCCCCCTGCCAAGCACCCGCCTTCACCGTCTCCGCTGCCGTAGACAGGGAGGCCCCCCTGGGCAGGCAGAAAGCCTGGCGGTGTCCCGTCTGATCGGCCGATGGCTCTTGATGTTCCTGCTGCTTACCATGGCCGGGTGGTGCGACGATCTGCCGGCAGGCGCGAAGGTCTTCATCCAGTGGCAGGCCACTGCCACGCCCGCCCAGGTAGAGGGGACGATCGACATGATCAAGTCCCGGTTGGACGACTTGTCCACCTACCACCTGGACTTGAGGGGGAAGAACCAGGCCGTCCTCACGCTGGGAAATGCCGCCAACAAGTCCGGACTGCTGGCCCGGCTGACTCGCCGCGGCGTACTGACCATCAAGTCTCTCGACCGCTCACACTTCCTTCGTCTCCGTCCCCAGGACCTGGTCGGGGTGCGGGCCGGCCTCGAAGAAGATCCGCCCACGCTGTTCGTGCGCCTGTCGCCAGACGCTGACCAGCGCCTCGCGGCCCTGGCCGTCGACCCTCGACTGGTCCTCTGCCTGGATGGCGATCAGGTGGGCACCATCCGCAAGCCCCGGCGGGGGCCCCAGGGCTGGGGGTTGATGGGGCCCGACCTGGACGACGGAAAGGTGGCGGCACTGTCGCTCCTGGTATCGCATGGCCCCCTGCCTTTGGCCCCTCAGATCGTGAAGATCATTCAACCCTGAGACGGAGGGGAGCCAGGAGGGGCGTTGAAGGACCCGCCTTGGAGGATCTCCCAATGAGTCTTAATCCCGGTCGAACACCGTCGGTGTCCGGAACCACTCGGGTCGCGCAATGGATGGGCAGCAGCAATCCGCGCGAGCGCCAGGAGGCGACTCGGGTGCTGGTGGCGGCGTCGGCGGCCATGCTGGCGCTGTTGCTTTTTGCGGTCGTCGCGTGGATGGTGCACAGCGGGGCGTCGACGGGGGTCGATCACGAGGTGGAAAGCTGGTTCTCCGACCATCAGTCGCCGGTGGGCCACAAACTGGCCACGGTCCTCTCCTTCATCGGCGAGCAACTCGTGCTGGTGCTGGCCCTGCTCCTGGCCATCCTGTTCGTCACTCGTCAGGCGTGGTACCCTCTTGGGGGTGTGATCGTAGCCACTGCCGGCGCCTGGTTCCTCGACAGCGTGCTCAAGGTCATGATGCACCGTCCACGGCCCAGCATGTTTGCGGATGCGACGGCGGCCATGGCAACCAGCGGGCACGCCCAGGACTGGTCGTTTCCGTCCGGCCACGCCACCCTGTCGGCGGCGTTCTATTGCTTTCTCTTGCTCCTGGTGTGGAAATACTTGACCGGCCCTGGCAAGGCGACGTTGACCGCCGCCCTGGTCGTGCTCCTGTTGGCGATCGACACTTCCCGTTTGGCGCTCGACCGCCACTACTTCACCGACGTCATGGCAGGGTTCCTGATGGGCTTCTTCCTGGCCATGGTGGTGTGGCTGGGCACGACCCTCCTGGAGCTCCGGGCCCCGGCCCCACCGCCAGACCCCTTCGACGGCTAGCCTTCGGGCGCAGCGACGTCCGCCCCGGGCTCCAAGGGTTCCGGCTTCGGGGGCTCCTCCTCAGCGGCCGGAAGGACCACGATCGGCTCGGGCTCGGGTTGGACGATGGGCGGCTCCGGCGTGCTCTCCTCGGCGAACGAACTGGGCGCCACCTCTTCCTCGGGGGGTGACTCCCCGTCATCTCGGCTCTGCTGCCACGCCTTGACCAGGTAGGCCACCAGGATCTGCAGGATGCGCGCCACCGGAACCGCCACGATGAGCCCCGGAATACCCGCCAGCTCGGCCCCCACCAGGAGCGACAGCAACACGGCCAGCGGGCGCATTTCCATGGTGCGGCCCATGACGAAGGGAATCACCAGATGGCCTTCGATCTGGTTGATGCACACGAAGAAGACGATCAACAGGCCGGCGGCAATAAAACCGTTGCCTTCCGGAGCGTGTCGCATATACCCCAGAATGACGGCTGGAACGGCGCCCGCGGCGGCGCCGAAGTACGGAATGACCTCCAGGATGCCGGCCATGGTGCCAATCGTCAGGGCATAGGGAATGCCGCCCACCAGGAGGGCAATCGTTACGCTTACCGCCACGAAGGCGATGACCACCAGTTGACCTCGCAGGTAAGCCCGCAGCACCGACAAGATCTCTCCCACCAAATCCCGCACTTCGGTTCGATACTGCCGAGGAATGGCTCCCAGGAAACCCCGGCGGATAAGATCCTTGTCGAAGAGCAGATAAATGGACAAGACGAGCATGATCATGCCCTTGCCAATCCAGCCCAGCACGCCCAGCACCGACCCGAGGATGGTCTGCAGTACCCCCTTGGCTTCCTCCTGGACCCGTTCCTGGGCCTTGTCGACTTGCGCCTTGACACTGTCCGGCTGGGTGTCGTACCAGTCGTGGTAGCGGCCCGTCAGGTCGCTCAGCCCGTGCTGAAACTCCGGCAGATGCTGCTCGAAATGCTGGATCTGCTCGGCGATGCGAGGCACCATGTACCCCACGCCGATGCCCAGGGTGGCGATGAGGGCCAGGTAGGTCATGGCGATGGCCAGGGCGCGCCGCATGTAATGGGTGAGGCGCTCGACCACAGGGTCCAGGATGAAGGCGATGCCGCCCCCCACGACCAGCATGATGAACAGGCTCTTGAGGACATGGGCCAACCACGCCAGGACCAGGAACACCGCCACCATGATGAGCAGGCGTCTCAGCTTGCGCCAGATCATCCAGAACGTCTCGAGCGCCATGCTCATGCTGAAGTTAGTTCACGGTGAGAGCGGAGGGTCCCTGGGACCGGGCCCGAAGCAGCGCCCATGAGGCTTTTTCGTGGGTTATGGGTCGCCCTGCTGCTGGGCGCTGGTCTGGTCTGCGCGCCGGGTCGCGCAGCATCTCCGCTCAACGTGGTGCAATGGAGCGACATCCATTACGGCAACGAGGAGTTCCGCCCGACCGCCTGGGAAGACGCCTGCCGTCAGGGGCTGGCCTCGCATCCCAACGTGGTCGTCCTCTCTGGAGACCAGGTCGACAACAAGTGTTCGGCGGCCGAGTTCCAGCGCCGTCTGGGCACTTTTCTACCCGATCTGGCGGCCCGGCTGTCCGGCGTTCCGGTCGTCCTGGCGCTGGGCAACAATGACGGCCGAGTGAACTACCAGACTTCTCCCGACACACTGTCGGAAACCGTATCGTTCTATCGAAAGGCCTTCGGCCCCGCCTGCTACCTCGACGACCTGGGCAACGGCGTCTTACCAGGAAGCCCCGGCGGCATGGCCTGGATCTCCCTCAACAGCGTCGTGTTCTCGGACAAGGACAATTACTCGGGTCGACCCCAGCAGGAGGAAACCGAGCTGGGTTGGCTGTCGCGAGCCTTGGGCAGGCTGCCCGCCCGTCAACCGGTGGTCCTCGTGATGCACGTGCCCCCCGTGGAGGACGTCCTCGACCACAAAGAGGCTTGGGACGTCGGCTGCCTCCGCCAGCTCGAGGCGATCCTCGACTCGCACGCAGGCCCCACGGTCATCCTGGCGGGGCACTTCCATCGCAACGAAATCCACGCGTTGGCGCTGGCCTCGGGCCGCATGGTGCCCGTCCTCCTGGCCGGATCCCTGTCGGGCAAGTTCGGGGGCGAACCCAACTGGCGAGACTACCGCTGGGCGCCCGACCATATCGCCTATACCGTATCCTATCCTGGCCATGCAGATTGGACGACCCATTACGATATAAGCAGACTGCAACGAGACTCGACCTACGACGAACTCATCTCTCGCCTGGGAGCTGACGACGCCTGGTATCGGCAGTATACGGCCGACTTCTACGCCCACAACCCATTGGGAGGTCTGTGGAGCGAAAATCCCATCACCCGCCTCGACCTCGAACACGAACTGGTCGAGCGGTAGCAATCCTCCATCCGATAGCGCCAGGTCAGCTCCCGGGGAGTAGTCGAGCCAGGCGCAGAGCGCCTTCTTCCAGCATCTCGCAGCGTGCCACGCACGTCATCACCACATGCTGGGGCAGGTGGTAGAAGTGGCCGGGATGGACCAGCACGTCGGCTTTATCGAGGGCGGTCAGCACGAACTCGTCCTCATCCACGCCCTCTGGCAGCGGCAGGCACGCATAGACGCCAGCATCGGCGGGGAGCACTGGGAGATGACGTTCCAGCACCCGGCGCCGTATTCGATACTCTTGAGCCAGCCGCCGTGCCACGTGCACACCAGCCTCCAAGATCTCGGGGGCCGCTGCCTGCACCCATTCCGACACGGGCAGGAAGACGTCCGACACGTATTCCAAGGCCCCGAGGCCAGACGTCCCCAGGATCCAGCCCAGCTTGACCCCGGGCAGGCTCAACATCTTCGACAGGCCGTTCAAGATGAACAATCGCTCGACTCGGGGCGGCCGGACATAGCTGCCACGCACCATGAACTCGCAGAACACTTCGTCGACCACCAGGCTCAGGTCGTGCGCTCGGCAGATCGCCGTCACCCCGCTCCAATCCGGCACCACCAGGCCGAGTGGGTTGTGCGGCGACACCACCACCAGCATCCGAGTGCGAGGCGTGCACTGAAAGGCCAGGTCCTCCAGATCCAGGCTCCAGCCCGGCCGCAGGTAGTAGTATCGAATTCGGATGTCTGCAAGACGAGCGATGTCTTCGAAGAGCGGGTAGCCAGGCCAGGGGACAAGCACCTCATCGCGCGGATTCAACAGCACTTTGAATAGATACAGATAGGCCAGGCTGGTGCCCGGGGTGAGGATGATCTCGTCGGGGTCTATGGAGAACCCCTGTCGGCCATAGTAGTCGGCCACCGCCTGGCGAGCAGGACGCTGGCCCAGGGGGTCCGGCCGATAGATGCGGGCCTTTCCAGCCACCCGTCCGAGGATGTCCCCCACGAGGTCGGACGGAAACTCCAGGTCGTGCTCGTGAGGATTGGCCGTCACCAGGTCGAGCCACCCGCGGCCTTCCTGGCGGCGAGTCTCCAAGGCTTGCGTCAGCGGATTGAGGGAGGCGCCTGCCCAGTCCCGTCCCAGGTTCGACAGCACGGTCCCCATGCTACACCCCCTGTCAACCGGAGGCCAGATGTGGTATGATGAGGCCATGAAGTCGTTAACGAAGTACCTGGTGGCGCTGCTGGTCCTGCTGCTGGCCGTGTTTGCCGGCTATGCGGTCGTGAAGTTCCTCATCCTGCTCTTCTTGCGCAGCCTGACGGCAACCGTGAAGATCTGGTTGATGCTCGCCCTCGTGGCCGTGATCGCCGTGGTGGTGTTCCTTAAGGGAGCAGGCCGCCGGCGCTGAACCGGCACATCGCCCTGGGGCTCCTGCCCTGGCCGCTCGTCGGCTGGGCACTCTATCACGCGCACAGCTATCTGTGCGCGTTTTTGCTGTATCACGGGCTTTGCCTTCTGGCTGGCCGGCTGAGCCTGCGCCCCCAAGGCTTGACCGCAGAGACCCGACGGGCCCTGCCCACGATTCCCCTCAGCGTTTTGGGCATGAGCCTCCTGGTGCCGCGGGCCGCTGTCGTGGCCGTGCTGTTCAGCCTGGGATTTCGAACGGGCCACCTGCCTTGGCTGGATGTGTACTTCGTGACGGTGAATCCGTGGGCCGAAGAGGCCTTCTGGCGCGGCACGATCCACCGTGAGCTGCGCACGTGGCGGCACGGCGCCTGGCTGTCGTCGTTTCTCTTCGCATCGTGGCACAGCCTGATCATCTATCGGATCGATCCGGGGTTGTGCATCCCAGGCGTCCTGGTCATCGCCGTCTTCGGACGCGTGTTGGCCTGGTTTTACGACCGGGGCGACGATCTGTGGCCGTCCACCCTGTTCCATGGCGTCATCGGAGACCTGCCGGCAGCCCTCTTCTGGACGTGGGCCGTGCTGGCCAAATGAAAAGGCCCGGGGGAGGCCCGGGCCTTCAATCCTACGACACTCTCAGAGCAGTTTTTACTCGGAGACTTTGATCTGGCGGGGCTTCAGAGCCTCCGCCTTGGGCAGCGTCAGGGTGAGGACGCCGTCCACGAACTTAGCGACAGCCTTTTCCACGTCGACCGGCATCGGCAGCGTCAGGCTGCGGCTTACCTCGCCGCTGAACCGCTCTCGCAACAGATAGCGATCGTTCTTCACGACCTCGCCGTTGTCCGGCTTCGGGGCCGGCGGATTGAGGTGCGCCTTGATGGTGAGCGTGTCTTTCTGGAAGTTGAGCTCGACTTGTTCCTTGCTGCACCCGGGTAGCGAGGCCTTGACTGTGAAGGTGTCGGGTGTTTCCAGAACGTCCATGGGGAGGCTCCGGGTCAGGGTCTCGGGCCGCACGACGCTGTCTTCGAACAAACGGTTCATGGCATCGCGCAAGGTCAAGCCCTCACGAAGCGGCTCCCACAGTGACAACGTATTCATTTGATTCCTCCTGAACTCTTTAGCGGTGCAGTCCCTCACCGCTTCTGTCCATATCCTAAACGCGACGCGTTAGACAGACACAAGATTCAAGTTAGAAGTTTATTGGAGACATTTCGCTACGGTACTGCAGCACCTTGCCCGTCCACGGCCCCTCCACCTGCGAGAGCGTCATGGGCAGGTCTCCCAAACGCCCCGCCAGGGCCCTCCGGAGGGCATCCTCCGCCGCCGCGCCCCGCCAGGCCACGACCAGGCTCCGGTCGGCCTTCTGCACCACCTGAAGCTGGGCCACGGGCAGATCCCGCAGGGCGATGGTGACGTCGATGTTGTTGACCCGTTCGCCGTCGGCGGCCAGGAACAGCACGGGCGGCCGGCCTTCCAGATCGACCAGGGTCATGGCCCCGTTCACCGTCGCCCACGCCGCGTGGTCTCCCGTTCGATACCGGATGAGCGGCAGATAAGGGTTCAGGCTGCTGGTCACGACCACCTCGCCTCGCTGGCCCGCCGCACACAACCTGTTTTCTTCATCCAGGATTTCGATATGGACGTCGGGGCGCATCACCTGTCCCGTCGAGATGGCTCGACATTCGCACATGGAGTAGACGTCGATGACCGGGCACCCGAAACGAGCCTCCAACTCCGCTTTCAGGCCGGGCAGCAGCGCCATGCTGGAGCTGACCAGTGCCTTGGGGCGGCGGGTGACCGGCAGGCGGGCCAGTTCGGCAAACGATACCGGGTTGCCCGTGTAGATTTCCGCATCGCAATCGTGCAGGAATGCGACTCTATCGGTCGGGTTCTGCCAGTCGTCCGGGTTGAGGTTCAGTTTGACGAAGCCTGCCTGGTCGAGAAACGTCGAGACGGTCGCATAGGTCAAGGTCTCTCGCTGATGGCTGACCATGGCGATGGCGACCCGGTCTGGCCCCCCTTCGAGCCGCACCCCACAACCCTCCAAGGCGTGTCGGAGGATGGCCAGATAAGCAGCCGACACGAATGGATGGGACAGGACCCACAGCTTGCTGCCCATCGTGCCGGAGGTCTCGTAGACCATCATGGGCTCGAGGGGCTCGTCATCCGGCACCAGAGACCACGGGGCCGCTTGGATGTCCGACCGCTGCAAGGAGAAGTCCATGCCGGCCTGGCGGCGGTAGAAGGGGACCGTCTCGGTGCACCGTGCCACGAACTCTTGCAGCGGAGTCGCCATCGCGCCCGCCCCCCGCTGGCGGGGCGTCGTATAGAGGCCTGCTTCGTAGACTCGTGCCCGCTCCCAGGTCGGGCCATCCAATTGATCGCCGCAGGCGAAGTTGTAGCGGGGCGCGGCGGGATGCTCCAGAAGCCGCTCCAACAAACGACGGCCCGCGCCGTTCAAGAGGGGGTGTCGCTGAGCTTCCGCCAGCAGAGAACGGCTATTCCTGGCCATACTCGGGCGCAGCCTCCTGGGCCGCCTTGCGGATCATTTCCTCGCGTACCTGGCGAGCCCGCTCCTCAGCCTTGCGGGTCGCTTGCACCACCCGAGCCCGCTCCGCACTGGAGAGCGTCGTCAGACGGTCCTGGGCGGCCGCCACCGACTCACCAGACGGACGCAGGCCAAACGCCAGGAGGCACCAGCGCGCCAGCTCCTCACGCCGCTCCGCATCCGATACGAACTGATCGGCGCGCACCACCTTGGCGAGATCGTCCAGGCCGTCGGTAAAGAGCTGGGCAGCCCCCGAGCGGTGGGCGATGAACCAGTCGTCGTGCAAGAGCCAGGCCGAAACGAGAGTGACGCTGAGTCGATTGCGCGTGGCAGCCGGGTCTTCGCCCGGGCGTGGGGCGCTCAGCGTATCGCTGGGCAGGGGTGGGTGGCCCAGATCGCAGAGAAGATCCGATACCACCGCCGCCACGTCGACGCCCCCCGGCTCGGCCAGAAATTCCGCCGGACATTCGGTCAAACGGCGCAGCAGGCTGGCCAGATCGGGACCTTCAACCGTGTCGTTCCAGGGTATCATGGGCCTCCATAGGTCTTGCGGCTGAAAGCTCGGGCAAACGCCAACAGCTCGTTCCACTCGCGTACCGGATAGATGTCGAACAGAGGCTGCAGAGGGCGCAGGCGCGGATGGTCCCCCCCGCCGAGCTGCAGGACCATGCTCCCCCCGCCCCCGGCCGCCAACAGAGCCGCGGTCGCGATGTCCAGCCCATTCCGCCCCTTCTCGTCCTTCTGCAACATGGTATCGACGCCATCATCCGATACGACCATGATGTGGACCTTCCTCTTGCGCGGTTTGCCATACGTGTCGCGCAGGACGTGTAACGGAAAGGCCGTACCCCCGTCCAGATAGCCCGTCACGATGCGGAGGATGTCCGTTTCGTCGCGCACGAAGCCCCGGGTGCTCCAGAACTGGCCGGGGCCGCTCCACAACGTGGCTTGCACGGCCGCCCCGACCCGTAGGGCCGAGCGAGCCATGATGGTACCCGCCAGGGCCAGGAAAGACTCCTGGCGCCGCGGGTCGGGCATGGAGCCGGAACAGTCGATATAGAGGTCCAGATCGACCGGCTCGCGGGCAGGTTCAGCACCGGCCACCGTGCCATACACCCTCTGGCGAGTGGTGACCCCGGGCACCGGACGGGGACTGACCACGAGACTCTCAAGCCAGTCGATATCCTCTAGCGGACTGCCGATGTCCCAGGCTTGCACGCCCTCCGGCATGGGCTCCGTCGACTCCGGAGCCCGGCGCGTGGGGAACGGCACCAGGTATGAAGTCGAGCGTTCCCGATAGTACCGCACCGCGATGTCCTGATCGTCCAGCTTTACGCCCAGGGCCTTCAAAAGCTGGCCATATTCGAAAGGGGACCGCGTCTGCCCCCCACCTCCGCCGCCCTGCGCGGGTGGGCCCGAGGCGGGCTTCTCGGCGGGCACGCCGCTCAACTCTGGATCCAGGCGGGGATGGATGGCCCCATCGATTTCGTCGTCTTCGATTTCCGTCAGGCCGTCCGGAATGCCGTCCTGCCCGCCTTCCGTATCCAGCCAATCCTGCAGGATGCGGCGGGTGGCCTCGCCCCCGTCGTGCTCCAGGTAGGGCAAGACGAGCATGGCGAAGCGTCCGCTGCCCCGCAGCCAGTCAGCGGCATAGGAACGAATGAGGCGGGCCCCGAGCCAGGCATCGAGCTCCATTTCCTCCGTCGTATCGCCCAGCGCCAGGGTACGGCGAGGCAGGTTCCACAGCACCTCGTAGATGCGCATGTAGAACAGCCACAGCGGGTCGGTCGAACCGCTCCCCAGGCGCTGGTAGATCTGCGCCATGCGCAAGGTGGCAATGCGCTGCAGGCGATCGTTGATGAGCAGGTCGCCATACAGGTTGCCGACCAGGGGGGCCTGAGCCTCCTGGCCGGGCAGGCCGCGCCGCATGCGGGCCAACATGCGGGCATGGTCGGTCAGGTCGCCCGGACAAAGGATGTGGTGACCGACTTCGTGCCCCATGACCTCGACCGGGAAGTCGTCCAGGCGGCACCGCACGATGGCTTCCAGATCCAGCACCACGGCGTGATCGACCAGGCGGATCATGGCGAAGCTGCGGGTCAGGCCTTCCATCACGGCCTCCTGGGTGGTGAGGCAGAAGCGCGGTTCGGACAAGCGGGTCCAACGGCTCCACAGGCCCAGAGCCTCGTTCCACCGCCCTCGCCAGGTGTCGCGCAAGACCTCCATCAACCGACTCGGGCCGCCACCAGGTAGACCCAATGGGAACGCGGCACCGCGGCGGCCAGGGTGGTCGAGGTGCTGGCCCAACTGGTGGCGTTGGCGAGAAAGGGCATGCGCTGCCGCAGCGAGCCCCACTGGACCTCGCCCTGGGCGTCCAAGGTGAGCGCGCCCTGGGTGGCGTTCTGCGGCAGCGGGGCGCGAGTCAGCACAGCCCCGAACCGGTCGGCGTGGACCAGCCAACTGTCCTCGCCGTCCGTGACGAACAGGGCATCTCCACGGGCGTGCAGCACTGCCGGCCGCAGAAAGAGGCCGCCAAACCCGCGGAAACCACCGACCCGGCCCACGATTTGGAGCCGCCGGGGCCCCGAACTGGCGGGATTGGACCATGGGTCGGCCTGCAGCGCCGCGGCGCTACATCCCAGGACGGCATGGCAGAGGGCCTCGGGCAGCCGGACCTGCAGGGCGCTGACGCGATAGTGGGCCATGCCGGCGCGCCAGGCGGCCACCTGACCCAGCGCCAGCAAGGTGTCGACGTCAGGACATGCAGGCCCCCACTGGCGCAAGATGGCCAGCCACTCGTCCGGGCGGGCCCCGGGCGTGCGGCTGAGGTTCACCGCGCCATTGGTAAGAGAGGCCGAGACGCGCTGGGGCTCCTTTTCGAGGAGCGTCACCAGGGTCGGCAAGACGGTCGTCCAGAGCGGGGTAGCGTCGCGGACGAGCCCCGCTCCGACCACCTGGAGAGAGAGGTCGTACAGGGCCATCGCGACCGGGTCCGGGTCGGTAGCCGCCTCCACCAGGGGGGCCACCACCGAGCGCAGGTAGTCCATGAAAGCCGCCCCCTCGAGGCGGCGATACTGGCGACGCGACAGGAGGAAGGCCGCGTTGCAGGCCGACCGCCGGGTTTCCAGCACGGTGGCCAGCTTGCCCGTCAGTGGCTCGACCACTGCAGCCACTTCAGGTAGTTGGTGTATCGTTGGTGCAGATATTTGAGCTTGAGGATGTCATCGTACAGGTGACCGTACAGCTTGCGCCCCTTGCTCCACTCGCCCAGCAACCGCTCGATCTTGACCAGGCGCTGGCGGATCTCGGCCTCGGTGCGGCCATCCAGACCCGCTTCAAATTCGGCCGACAAGTCGCCGACCGGATCGTCGTGGTCCAGATTGAGGCGGTCGTATTCCGCACAGGCCATATCGAACAGTCGACGGATCCAACTGACGCGATCGAAGCGCAGTGCGCCATTGCCGGGAGCGTCAAAGAACGGTGCGTCGGGCTGCGGCACGAGCTTGTCGTGGAGCACGAAGGGCAGCATCTGTCGAACGTCTTCCAAAGACACCTGCCGCTCGCCTCGCACGTACGCCATGGCCTTGGTGAACGTAAGGACGCTGAGCAGGGCTCGTACGGAGAATCCGTTGCGAGTCTGGGTGCCCAGGTCTTTCAGCTTGTCGGTGCCGCCGCGGGCATCGGGCAGGGGCTCGCCATCTCGCCCGGCCAGCTTCCAGGTGTCCTTCGTCTTGTACTCCATCTGGGTGGCGGCGTCTTCGAGAAACTCGAACTGGCTGGCGAAGAATTCCAGCCGGCGCCGCAGAGCTGGGGGCAGGAGGACCGCCAGGATCTCCTGGTGCATGCGGTCCAGTTCGGCCTCGGTGAAAATGATGGACGGCGGCACGACCTCCTCCGGCAGGATGCCCTCTTCGATACGCACCAGCAGCTCGTTGAGAAACCGGTTGTTGAAGTGCAGGGCCTGCACCACCACGTCGATCCGATCGCGCAAGGCCTCGATGACCGGATAGGTGCCGCCGCCCCCGTCGTCGTTGGCGGTCAGGAACCAGGCGGCCTCCGGGCACTCGTAGATGTGGTCCAATATCTCCGCGTAGTTGTCGGCCAGCACGGTGAGCAAGGCCGACTGGGTGCGGGTCGGAATGCGGTTGTACTCGTCGATGATCTT
>DASYBA010000221.1:0-6372 GCA_036501005.1 Candidatus Xenobia bacterium
CCGGTGGTGACCGCGATGTCCAGGTTGTTGGCCACGGTCACGCCCGCGTCGCCGACCACCGACGTGTAGGCACCCAGACCGACAATGCGGGCGCCCTTCTTGGCCCCCAGCTTGCCGGCCGCGATGATCTTTTGCAGGACCTTTTCCCGGGCGCCGTTCACAAACATCTGCGGGAGCATGGGCACGGTGATGAACCAACCGCTGGTGCCCCACCCCTGCGCCGATTGAATGCCCACGATGTCCGACCCGACAAAAGGGGGCATCCAGTCGAGGATCTTCTCGACCAGAGGCAGGCGCTTGGTGGCCGCCTTCGGCTCAAAGCGGATGACGTCTCGCATGTCGAGGGGGTGGATGAGGAACGCGAACCGGCCGCTCATGCTGGGGCTCTCCGCCGCGTCTCGACGTGCTCCTTCATGGAGCGGAGCATCATCTCGGAGTTTTCCTTCACTTTGACCTCGAGCGTGGGGCCAATCAGCTCGGTCAGGTTGGGAATGCCGAAGTCGAAGTCCACCCCCAGGGTCACCCGGGTCCCGGCGGGCGTGGCGTCGAAAAGCCAGGTGCCGTCAAACTTGTCCAGGTCGCCCTCGAGCAGGCGATAGGTGATGCGGAAGGTCTGATCGTCGAACAGGTCTTCTTCCGTCCAGGTGATGGGCGTGCCCTCGACGGAGGTCACCCATTCCGTGACGGTGCGGTTCCCGGCCCGTTCGAGCACGGTGACGCTCTCCACGTCGGACATGTACTTTGGGTAGCTCTCCATGTCGCAGGCAATGGCGTAGACGTCAGCCGGGGGCCCGTCGATGAGAATCGTCGTCTCGACGTACGGCATCAGGCCTTGCCCCCCAACAGCTTATACGCCTTGGCCAGGGACCGATCGAAGGCTTCCAGGGCCTGGTCGACGTGGTTTTCCTCTACGATGAGCGGGGGCTCGAATCGCAGGACGCGAGGCTGATTGAGGGTGTAGACGGCGATGACCCGCTGCTTCGCCATCTCCATGATGACCGCGCCGCCGTACCGCTCCTGGGTCAGCTCGACGCCGACCATGAGGCCGCGGCCGCGGACTTCCGCGACCACCTGCGGGTGCTTCTCCTGCAGCTTGCGCAGGCCGCCGATGAGGCGATCGCCCAGGCGGCGACTACGGGCCGGCAGGTCTTCGTCGGCCATCACCTGGAGCGTCTCCAGGGCCGTGACACAGGCCAGCGGGTTGCCGCCGAAGGTCGTCGTGTGAATGAGGGGGTTCTGGTGGAAGGCCTTCCACACCGTCGGCGTGCCGACGAACGCCCCGATGGGCATGACGCCGCCGCCCAGGGCTTTGCCCAGGCACAAGATGTCGGGGTCGATGCCCTCGTGCTGCATGGCAAACCATTGGCCGGTGCGCCCCAACCCGGTCTGCACCTCGTCCATCACGAGCATGGCGCCGGTCTCGGTGCACCGCTGGCGCGCCGCTTTCAGCCAGCCCGGCGGGGGCACCACGATGCCGCCTTCGCCCTGGATGGGCTCCACAATGAAGGCGGCCGTCGCTTCGGTGATGGTCTCGAGCGCGTCGAAATCGCCGTACGGAATGCGCACGACGTCGGGCAGCAGAGGTTCGAACGGGGTGCGAAACAGCTCACGCCCAGACACCGACAGGGCGCCGAAGGTCTTGCCGTGGTAGGCGTTGACGGTCGACACCAGGGTGTGGCGCCCGGTGGCCAGGCGGGCCAGTTTAAGGGCGCCCTCGACCGCCTCCGTGCCGCTGTTGACGATGAAGCTGAACTGCAGGTCGCCCGGCGTCAGCTCGGCCAGACGTTGGCACAAGTCGGCCAGGGCGGCGTTGAACAACGCCTTGCTGGACAGGGGCAGACGGCCGATCTGGGCCTGCGCGGCGGCCACCACCCTGGGTGGACAGTGCCCCAGGGCGAACACCCCGTAGCCGCCGGCGAAGTCGAGCCACCGGTGGCCGTCTTCGTCGTAGACCCACACCCCTTCGCCGCGTCCCTCGACGGCACCGTAGCCGGCGAACTTGATGAGGCGCACGAGGGTCGGATTGTGGTAGCGCCGGTACTGTTCCTCGACATGATGCACCCGCTCCCGGCGCGCGCCGGGAGCGGCGCCGTGCTCGCCTCGCGAGACAGAAAATTCTTCGGCAGCGGAGCCGTTGGATGCAGGAATATCAGTGGCTGGCCCCATGGTTCGGCGAGTGTTCGACGGCGTCCGGGGTGTTCCTGGTATCAGCCTGGCTGTAGAAGAACTCGTCCAGCAGCCGTTCTAGCGCCTCCGCGGTCGTCACCTTGTTGAGGCGGTCGCGGAAGCTGGCCGAGGCCGGCAGGCCCTTGGTGTACCACGACAGGAACTTGCGCATCTCGGGCACGCCGAACGCCTCGCCGTGGTGGGACAGGCAGGCCTCGAGATGCTCGATCATGATGGCCTTCTTCTCGTCCAGACTCGGAGGCGGCGTGTGGTCTGCCCCTTGCCAGGCGCTCAGGGCCTCCCGGAAGATCCAGGGGTTGCCTCGCGAGGCCCGACCGATCATCACCGCATCGCAGCCGGTGTGGTGGAGCATGCGAACCGCATCGTCGGCACTGTTGACGTCGCCGTTGCCGATGACGGGACTGGAGAGCCGAGCCTTCAGTTCCTTGATGAAGTCCCAGTCGGCGGTGCCGCTGTACATCTGCCGCGAGGTGCGGGCGTGGATGGCGATGGCCGCGACGCCGACGTCCTGCGCGCCTTGGGCGACCTCGAACGCGGTCAGGTGGTGGTCGTCCCACCCCTTGCGAATCTTGATGGTGACGGGAATGTCCACGGCTTGCACGACATCCGAGAGCATGCTGCGGAGATTCTTCGGCGACTGGCACAGGAACGCCCCGGCCCCGCTCTGTGCAATCTTCGCGACGGAGCAGCCGAGGTTGATGTCGACCATGTCGGCGCCCGCCTCCTGCACTTTGCGGGCGGCCTTGGCGAGCGTCGCCCCTTCCGATCCGAAGAGCTGGATGGCGATGGGTTTCTCCGGGGCGGTGAAGTGCATGCGCCCGAGGGACTCCTCCAGGCCGTCGCGGGCGAGGGCATAGGAGCTGACCATCTCGGTATAGACCATGCCGCACTGGAAGCGGCGGGCCAGCAGTCGCACGATGGAATCCGTGACGCCCGCCATGGGGGCCATGAAGAAGGGGTTGGGAAAGGTCAGGGGACCGATGCGGACCATGCTTCGGTCATTGTAGCACACCTGGTCAGGTCCCCGACAAGAGCCGGGTCCATGCCGTGCGCCAGGAGCCGCTCTGCGATCTCCCGGCGCACCCGTTGGACGGCATCCGTCTCTGCAGTCGGCCCGACCGACTCGTCCCCGGTCCGGATCATGCCCGCCCCGGCCGTACCGTTGCTCAAGCGGTCGATGAGAATGAACGACCCCGTCGCCCGGTTGACCTCGTAGGCATCGGCCACGATGGGGCGGGACACTTCCAGGCGCACCCGCCCCACGTCGTTCAACCTCAACGCCGAGGCCGGCTCGGACACGGCGCGGTGCACGTCGATCCGTTCCAATACCGACGTGACGGTCGCCGGTACCGTGTTGGTCGTGTGCTTCAGCCACCAGGTCGAGCCCGGCTCCAAGGCACGGTCCTGTAGCCAGACGACCGTCGCCTCGACCCGCTCCAGCACTTTGGGCCCTTGCGCCGGCGCCACCAGCATGTCGCCTCGACCGACGTCCAGGTCGTCCTCCAGCACCACCACCACGGCTTGTCCCGCCGAGGCGGGTCCCCCGGTCGAGACGTGCCGCACTTTGCTGCGACGGCGCGAGGGCAGCACCACGACGTCGTCGCCCCGCTGCACGACGCCCCCCGCGATGGTCCCCGCCAGGCCCCGAAACGACCCGTCCGGTCGAATCACCAGTTGCACAGGCAACCGCAAAGGACTGTCCGCGGGCGGCTCAACCTCCACGCCTTCCAGATAAGCCAAGAGGCTCGGACCGTCGTACCACGGCATGCGCAGGCTCGGCTCGACCACGTTGTCGCCCCGCAAAGCCGATACGGGAATGAACTGCAGGTGCACGTCTCCCAGCGCCCGCGCGAAGGTTCTGAAGTCGGCCGAAATGTGGTCGAAAACGTCCTGTCGATAGTCGACCAGGTCCATCTTGTTGACGGCCACCACCAGCGTTCGAATGCCCAGCAAAGACGCCAGGTAGCTGTGCCGCTTGCTCTGCGGCAGCACGCCCTGGCGGGCATCCAGGAGGACGATGCACAGATCGCAGGTGCTGGCGCCGGTCACCATGTTGCGCGTATACTGCTCGTGCCCCGGAGCATCCACCAGGATGAACTGGCGACGATCGGTGCCGAAATATCGATAGGCGACGTCGATAGTGATGCCCTGCTCTCGTTCGGCCCGCAACCCGTCCGTCAAAAGCGACAGGTCCACGTCACCGCCGGCGTGCCCGGTGCGCACGCTGTCCCGCTTCAGCGCTTCCATCTGGTCGACGTACAGACTGCGAGAATCGTACAGCAGGCGCCCGATGAGCGTGCTCTTGCCATCGTCCACGCTGCCTGCGGTCAGGAGTCGCAGCAATCCTTTCGCTACTATTGGAACTCCCATTAGAAGTACCCCTCTCGTTTCTTCTGTTCCATGCTGGCGTCGCCGTCGAAGTCGATCAAGCGCCCCTGCCGTTCCGACATGCGGGTCGCCCGCATCTCTTCGATAATGGCCTCGACGCTGTCGGCGGTCGACTCGATAGCCCCCGACAGCGGATAGCACCCCAGCGTCCGGAACCGGACCATGCGCTCCACCGGTTGTTCGCCGGGCAGCAGGGGAAAGCGGTCGTCGTCGACCATCAGCCAGGTGCCCGACCGTTCCACCACCGGCCGGGGCGCGGCCAGGTAGAGCGGCACGATGGGGATGTCTTCGGCGAGAATGTAGGTCCAGACGTCCAGTTCCGTCCAGTTGGACAGCGGGAACACCCGAATGCTCTCGCCTGGGTCGATCCGGCCATTGTACAAGCCCCACAGCTCTGGGCGCTGGTTCTTGGGATCCCACTGGTGGAAGCGGTCGCGGAACGAATAGACCCGTTCCTTGGCTCGCGACTTCTCTTCGTCGCGCCGGGCTCCGCCGAACGCTGCATCGTGCTCGCCGGCCTTCAAGGCCTGGATCAACCCCTGCGTCTTGTACATGTCGGTGTGCTTGCGGCTGCCGTGCCGAAATGGATCGATGCCAGCCGCCACTGCCTCGGGGTTCACATGCACCCGGACCTCATGGCGCCGGGCCACCTCGTCTCGCATGCGATACATGTCCCGGAACTTGAACGTCGTATCGACATGCAGCAGCGGGAAGGGGAGGCGTCCTGGATGGAACGCCTTCTCGGCCAGCCGGAGCATGACGGAAGAGTCCTTGCCGATGGAATACAGCATGACGGGGTGGCGAAACTCCGCCACCACCTCCCGCAGGATGTGGACGGCCTCCGCCTCCAACTGGGCTAAGTGCGGCGTCAGTTTCATCGCAGGCTGATCACTCCCATCAAAATGGCTGCCGAGGCCGCCAGGCGGCGCACCGGGGCGGCTTCACGCAAGACGACAGCCGACAAGGCCACGCCGATGACGATGCTGACGTGTCGCACCGCGGCCACGTACGACGCGTAGGGGGTCAACTGGCTCGCCCACACCGCCAGCCAGTGTGACGTGAAGACGAGCAGCGCCGCACCGCCAGCCGTCTTCCAGGTGCGGTCGGAGAAGGGCGGCACCGGCTGGCGCACCAGCAGGCGGTAGCAGACCGCCAGCACGGCAAACTGGCACACGCCGTAGGTGGCGGTGGCCCCGGGCCCGAGGGCCAGGTGTTCGGCAGCCACCTTGTCGCACGCCAGATACGCGGCCCCGGCCAGGGCGGTGAGCGTCAGCCACCGCTGGGGCGCCCGTCCCGAGACCGCCATGCACCCGGCCACCACCAGCGCGATCCCCGGTCCATAGGGAATGCGGCCGCGCCACACGTCGACGAAGGCCAGCAGCAGCACGGTCAACCCCTTGGCGACCGGATAGACGACCGAGAAGTCGCCTTCCCGATACGCCAAGGTGAGGGCCAGCAGGTAGAGGGCCTTGAGCATGGCGGCGGCCACCATCCAGGTGGCGGCCTGTCCGGGCAAAGCGCCGTGCACCACGCCCCACGCGGCGGGTCCTGCTCCGAGCACGGCGATGACCAGCGCCACCTGGAGAAAGAAGACGGGTGCGATGCGCTCGGTCTTGGCCATGAGATTCCACACCGCGTGCAGCAGGGCCGAGGCGAGGAGAAGCTCCGTGCACGTCACGGGCGGTGCAACCCGCACTCGGTCTTGGCCATGCCCTGCCAGCGGCCGGCTCGCAGCGATTCCCCGGGGGCGACGGGCCGGGTGCACGGGGAGCATCCGATACTGGGGTAGCCCCGGTC
>DASYBA010000222.1:0-6303 GCA_036501005.1 Candidatus Xenobia bacterium
GCCAATGGCCGAGTGTTCGGGGTTGCGCCGCACCCCCAGATCCCAGAGTTCCAGGCGGCCGTCCTGCCCCAACCGAACCCGGTCTATCGAAATGCGCCCATGCAACAAATGGTGGGCGTGCAAGGTCGTGACAATATCGAACAGGTCGGCCATGACCCGGTAGATACGCGTGACGCTCAGCGGATTCTCGCGCCACAGGTCTCGCAGCGGTACGGCGGTCGAATAGCGTTGCACCAGGTAGTAGCGGCCATATTTTTCTCCTGAGCTGAGCACCCCCAGGATGCCTGGATGGCGCAGGTCTCGGCAGGCCGAGAGCGTGGCCTCCCAGGCCAGCATGTCGACCCCTTCGTCCATCAGCTTTGGGCTGAGCAGCTTGACCACGACGTCCTGGTGGCTGTCGGGGGTCGTACCTCGGGCTCGATAGACGTGCCAGGTGTGGCCGAACTTGACGACCCCTTCCAGGCGGTAGCCCCCGATGATCGTGCCGATGCCCACGTCGCTTTGTTTGCTGTCTTTGGTGGCCGGCTTGACGGGGGGCGAAGCCTGCCGCCGCCATAGCCACAGCCCGATTGCTGCGACGGCCACCGTGGCCGCCATGGTCCACTCGATCATCTTCGTCCTGGTTCTGGAGGACCTGGGAGACAGCCTGCCCAATTGCAAGACGAAGTGCATGAAGCCTGAAGCCCAGACGCAAGTATCGATTCACGCCCCGGCCCCGGCCCCCGTAGACGTGCGGACCTGGCAGCCCGGCGAGAACGTCCTGGGGCTATACGAAGTCCGCCATCGCCTGGGAGAGGGCGGCATGGGCGTGGTGTATCGGGTGCGCCATCGCCAGTGGGGCATCGACCTGGCGGTCAAGAGTCCGCGGGCTGAGATCCTCGCTCGGCCGGGCGGCCCCGAAAGCTTCATCTTCGAGGCGGAGAACTGGGTCAAGCTAGGCCTCCACCCCCACATCGTCAGTTGCTACTACGTGCGAGTGCTGGAGGGCGTGCCGCGGGTCTTCGCCGAGTACGTGGAGGGCGGCGACCTGCACGAGTGGGTCATCAACCGGCGCCTGTACCAGGGCACCGAGGTGCTGCGCCGCATTCTCGACGTCGCCATCCAGTTTGCCTGGGGGCTCGCCTATGCGCACAGCCTCGGCCTCATCCATCAGGACGTCAAGCCGGCCAACGTGCTGGTCACCAGCGAGGGACAGGTGAAAGTGACGGACTTCGGCTTGTCCCGGGCTTTGTTGGCGTCGACGGCCAGCGCCGCCATCCCGGCCGAGGGGTCAAGCACGGCGGGCCGCACGTCCCCCTTCACCCCCGCCTATGCCTCGCCCGAGCAGACCCGCAACGAGCCGTTGACCTACAAGACGGACCTGTGGTCGTGGGGCGTCAGCGTGCTGGAGATGTTCCTGGGCCACTCGCCCAACTGGGGCCCGCTGGCGCTCTACGTCCTGGAAGACTATCTGGAGGGCGAGTCCGGGGAGGCCCGCATGCCCGCTCGCCTGGAAAACATCCTGCGGGCCTGTTTCCAGGAGAATCCAGACCTGCGCCCTCACGATTTTCACGAGGTGGCGGCCGAGCTGGTCGCCATCTATCAAGAGGAGGTCGGTGAGGCCTATCCCCGGGCGGTGCCCGACGCGGCCAGCAACGAGGCCGATGCCCTCAACAACCGGGCGGTCTCGCTCTTGGACCTGGGGCTGCCCGAGGAGGCCCTGCCCTTGCTCGAGCAGGCGCTGGTGGCCGACGGCCGACACGGGTTTGCCTGGTACAACCGGGCCCTGGTCCAGTGGCGCACGGGGCGGATCAGCGACGAGGCGGCCCTCAATGCCATGCGAGACCTGGAGACGGCCCTCGGCGCCCGCCTGGACGACAAGCTCAATACCGCCTGGCTGCACCTGGAGCGGGGCGACGAGGGAGGCGCCCGCCGCCTGTTGAGCGAGGCGGCTCGCCTGGCGCCCCCGCACGACGCCTCGGCGCAAGACGCGATGGACACGCTGGCGGCCCACTTGACGGCCTCGGTGGGGCCCCGACTGCGTCTGGACGGCCATGCAGAGTCGGTGCTCGGGGTGGCCGTGTCGCCGACGGGCGAGGTGGTGGTCACGGGCTCGCAGGACCGCACCGTCCGAGCCTGGCTGCCGGACCAGGGAGAGAAGGCGTGGCGCGTGCTGCGGGGTCATCAGGCCCCCATCTACGCCGTCGCGGTGAGCCCCGACGGGCGGTTTGCCTACTCGGCGGCGGAGGATGGGGCCGTCGTCGTGTGGGACATCGAGGCCGGCCGCCCGCTGGCGCACTTGAGGGGCCATCAAGGCGCGGTGTGGTGCCTGTCGCTGGCCCAGAACGGCCAGGTCACATGCTCCGGCGGCCAGGATGGAACGGCGCGCATGTGGGAATCGGTCAGCGGCCGTGAGGTGAGGCGCTTCGACCACGGGGCCCCGGTGACCGCCATTTACGCCAGCGGCAACGCTCGCATGGTCGTCACGGGACTGGAGAACGGCACGCTGGTGGTGTGGGACACTTCGACCCACCAGGCCATCCGCACCCTGACGGGACACGAGGGGCCCATCCGTGGGGTCGGCCTCTTGCAGCAGGGCCGGGTGGCGGTCACGGCCGGCACCGACGGCACCGTGCGGGTGTGGAACCTGGAGCGAGGGGAGCTGGTGCGCACGCTGTCCGGCCATCGCGGCGCCATCGAGTCGCTGGCCGTGGAGCCCGAGGGCCGCTGGGTGGCCACCGGCGGTGAGGATCGCACGGTGCGTTTGTGGGACCTGAACGCTCCCCGCTGCTGGCGCACCATCGAGACCCACGCCGGGCGGGTCTACGCGGTCGGCCTGGCGGGAGGGCGCCTGCGCGTGGCAGCGGCCAATGCGGATCGGGTGGCCGACCTGTGGGACGTCATCCCCGACCCGCCCGCGGCTCCACCCGCCGTGGTGCGCCCTCGCCGCAGCGAAGAGCTGCTGGAAGCGCAGAGCGGCTACCATCAGATCTTGCAAGGGGCCTACCAGGCCCTGGAGCGAGGCGACACCCCGGCGGCGCTTGACGAGTTGCGCCAGGCCCGCCAGTCGGAAGGCTTCGAACGATCGCCGGAGGCCCTGGAGCTGTGGGCCTGGCTGGCGCCCTTCGCCGCCCGCGGCACGCTCCTCGGAAACTGGTTGCTGCAGGCCGTGGAGGGGGCGCATGCCGGACGGGTGACCGGCATCCAATGCGTCCCGTCCGGCCAGCGCGCGGTCAGCGTCGGCGAGGACGGTCTGGTGAAGGTGTGGGACCTCGGCCGGGTCGCCGCCGTCGAGACCTGGCAGACGCACGCCGGGCCCCTGCTGTCGCTGGCCATGGATCGGTTCGGCACGCGGGCCTTGCTGGTGACGGACTCCGGCGTGCTGCTGTGGGACCTCGAGCAGGGCGGGTTGTTGCGGCACCTGGTCGGTCACCGGGGCCCCATCGGCGGGGTCGCCATCGATGCGCAGGGCCGCCGGGGCGTGACGACGTCCAAGGATGGGACGGCCCGAGTGTGGGACCTGGACAGCGGGGAGACGCTGCACAGCATCGAGGGCCAGGGGGAGGCCGTCGCGCTGCGCCCGGACGGGGGCGCGCTGGCCTGGGGCAGCCCGGGGGGCACGTGCCGGGTGTTCGATCTCGCCACTCGGCAGCTCGTCTCGACGATGCGAGGCCACGAGGGCCCGGTGCGGGCGGTGGCCTTCGATCTCGGGGGGGGTCGGCTGGTGACGGGCAGCGAGGACAAGACGGTGCGGGTGTGGGACGTGGCGACAGGAGGGGCGGTGAAGACGCTCAAGGGGCACCATCGCGGGGTGACCTCGGTGGCCTTCGCACTGGATGGACGGGTGGCGGTCTCGGCCTCGAAAGACAAGACCCTCATGCTGTGGGACGTGCGGCGGGGTCAGTCGCTGGGCAGTCTGGTCGGCCACCAGGACGTCGTGACCGCGGCGGCCTTGTCCGCCGACGGGCGGCTGGTGCTGTCGGGCTGTTTGGACGGGAGCGTCCGTTTGTGGTATCTTGATTGGGAACTGGTGCCCTGGGGGTCAGCCGACCTCTCGGGAGAACTGGAGCCCTGGGTGCGGGATTTCCGCACCCGCCACATGGCCTTCCACCCGACCGACCCGCTCACCCGCCGACCCCCCGCGCACTGGACGGAAGAAGACTTTCAGGCCCTGTTTGTGGAATTGGGATATGCCGGGCTGGGAGGGCTGGCCCCGGAGTTCGTTCATGCAGCGCTGACCGCGTGAGGATATCGGCGACATGTTGAAACTGAACCAGGCTCGCCCCGCAGCCGTCGAGTCGCCCGTGGCCGTCGCGCCGGGCCGGCCGGCTGCGCCCAAGCCCGCCAGCTCGTTCCAGCAGCGACTGGAGCTCTTCATGGCGGGGAGCATCAGCCCCCAGGTCATCTCGCAGATGCTCCACTCGTTTGCCCTGATGATCCGCTCCGGTGTGCCACTGTCCAGAACCATGGACATTCTGGCCCAGCAGGAGACCCACCCTGGCTTCAAGCGGGTGCTGGTGCACATGGCGAGGCTGGTGCAGCAGCATGGAGCGTCGGTGGCGCAAGCCATGAAGCAGTTCCCGGAGGTGTTTTCCCCGGCCACACAACTATTGATCAAGGCCGGCGACATGTCCGGGCAACTGGACGGGAGGGCGGAGCAGGCGGCGAGGCTGCTGGAGCGTCAGACCAAGCTGACCAACGACGTCAAGGCGGCGACCACCCAGCCGATGCTGACGGCAGGTGCCTGCATCGTGATGACGTGGGGCGTGGTGCGGTTCGTCCTGCCGCGTTTTCTGGAGATGTACCAGGGCCTCAAGATGGACCTGCCGCTGGTCACGAAGATGGTGGTGGCCGTGGTCTCCGTAGTCAACAACCCCATGACGACGATCGCCTTTCTGGGGACGGTCGGGGCGGCCATCTGGCATCGGCACAAGGTGTTTGACTATTTCACCCGTATCGCCTTCAACTTTCCCTTCATCCGCCGGATTATCGGACAGACGCTGGCGACCTCGTTTTGCGATATCCTGGGCCGGCTGTACGCGGACGGTGTCGCCATCTCGACGTCCCTCGAAATGCTGGCCTCCAGCACCAGGATTGGAGAGTATCAGCGTGCGCTCGAGAAGGCGACCGTCCGATTCAAGTCGGACGGCCAGTTGTCGGCGGCGATATCGCACATCAACTTCTTTCCGGCGGCCGTGACGCAGATGATCAAGGTGGGCGAGGAAAGCGGGCAGTTGGACCGCATGCTGTTGACGCTGCACGACCTGCTGGACGAGGCGAACCAGGACCTCTTGCACCGGGCGGTGGTGACGCTGGAGCCGATCATGATGGCCGTCGTCGGCGCCATATTGAGCTTCCTGGCTATCGGATTGTTCCTTCCGATATACAACATGCTGTCGCACCTGGGGACGTAAGCCGATGACGTTGGCGCAGCACCCCACGCTTGAGGAGTTCCTGCAGTGGCCCGAGGAGAAGCCATATCGCGAGTACGTCTTCGGATGGGTGCGGGAGAAGACCACGGGTGACAACCTCCACAGTTTCCTGCAGAACGAGATAGGTTACCTTCTGCGGGGTTGGACGGGCCAGGAAGGTGTAGTCGCCACCGAGCAACGCTGCATCCTTCGGGTGGCCGACGAGCGGCATGTCGTGCTGCCCGACGTGGCATGGTTTTCCCAACAGCAGATGCCCACTCTCGTGAGGGGCCCCGTCTACGTCTCTCCAACGCTGGCGGTCGAGATTCTTTCACCGGACGATCGATTCAGCGACGTCGAAGACAAGATCCAGGTCTACCTGGGGGCCGGAGTCGGCGTGGTCTGGGTAGTCGACCCCAAGGGCAAGCACGTGACCAGCTATCGGGCGGACCGGGCGCCAGAGCGCCTCAATCCCCCCGCCGTTCTATCCGATACGCTGCTGCCTGGCCTGGTCATCTCCCTGGCCGACCTCTTCGCACGCCTCCCCGAAGGCTGATGCTATAGGACCTTGAACAGAGCGGACCGACGCAGGCGCTTGTCAAACGTCACCGTTTGAGCACATCCCCTGCCGTGGTGACAGTATCCGATCACGGCATCGGCAAAGTCGATGGCCGCAGTCTTGAAGTCGTGAAAAGCGTTTAGGGCCACATCCCGACGTTCGATCTCAAACTCCTCGGCATTCAACAGACCCTCCAGGGCTTTAACCATGTCCGCTCGCGAGACGCCATAGCTCTGTCGCAGTACCCAGACCAGCTCGCAGAGAACCACCAGACCCACGAAGCACCGCTCGCCCCTATCGACTGCGTCACGGATCACTTCGCGGGCGCGCCCTGCCTGTGCGAGATCATCCTTG
>DASYBA010000223.1:0-1905 GCA_036501005.1 Candidatus Xenobia bacterium
CCAAGAACAAGGTCTGCCTGTGCACCCCGCATCACCTCAAAGGCATACACGAGGTCGCATCAAGGCCCGCGGTCTTGCCCCCGACGGGATCGTGTGGGTTCTCGGGATTCGGCCGGACGGTCTGGCGGACCAGGTCTTCGCGGACCGGACGTTGGTGGCTCGAGCCGCCTGACGCAAAGGCATTCGCCGAGCGAGTGTAGAATAACGCCGCCTTGTCGCGTACCTTTCGCAGCAGGAAACTGGGGCTCTCGATCCGGTACCCTCCCGACTGGGGGGTGGCCGAGGTTTACGACGGCCCGGTGGAGTGGCATGACGCCATTCCCAACCAGGAGTACATCATCTGTCGCTTTGCTTTGCCGCTCGATCGCCGCAACGACAACTACGCGGACTATGTCGACCTGACCATCGTCAAGGTACCGCCTGGCACCACGCTGGAAGGGTGGCGGGACGCCCGGCTCCGGCACATGGAGGGCCTTCTGGGGGTCCACCGCTCGCACCGGATCGAGGTCGCGACGTCGTTTCTCGGCGCCCTGCCAGCCTCCGAGATCGCTATTCAATACGAAAACCCGCTGCATTCCTGCCAGGAGTTGATGCTCTTCGGCCTGGAGGGCGAGGCCCTGTTTGTCCTGCACTTCCGGGCGTTCCTGGAGTATGGATCGCCCCTCACCCAGCGCAACTTGCGGGCATGGTACCGCATGGCTGGCACGTTCCGCACCACGTTCACGGTGGGGCTGGACGGAGGGAATGCAGAGGCGGTGCCTGACTGAGAACCTACACCGCCGCGCTGCGGTGGGACGGTTCGAAGAGGCCGTCCAACATGGCCTTCGCCACCAACTGCCCCATGGTCTCCAGGTCGCCCAGTTGCAGCGACAGGTTGCGCAACTGGCCGTCGACATAGAGCGACGCCAGTCCGTGCACGGTCGACCAGCCGGCCAACGACAGCTCAAGGGAGCTCTGCTGCGTACGAAAGTAGCCCGCCCGCTGGCAGGCCTTGACCAGGTCCATCACGATGGCCAGTCCCTTGTGGCTGGCGTCGAGGAGTGTCGGATACTGCTCCCGATTCACCGAGTTGGCTCCGAACATGAGTCGGAAATGCGATGCGCAGGTCACCGCGAACTTCAGGTACCCCATGGCGGCCGCCTGAAAGCGCGCCAGTGGGTCCTCCCCGGCGGCGTGCATTGCATCATGCATGTGCTTGAGCATCATGTTGAACCCATCTTCGCACAACGCGGCCACCAGCGACTCCTTGCTGGCAAAGTGGCGGTACGGTGCGGCGTGGGTCACCCCCGCGCGGCGCGCCACCTCACGGAGCGAGAACCCCTGCGCCCCCACCTCCGAAACCAACTCCAAGGCCGCCACCAAGAGCGCCCTGCGGAGATCGCCGTGATGATAGCTGTGAGCGTCTTTGATGGCGGCACCTCGATTATGTTTATATTGTAAACTTACCCACCCGTCGGCACTCTCCTCCTCCGCTGCACCAGCCACGTCAAGAGCGCCACGCCGGCTAGCCCGACCCAGGGGCGCGCCTTCGTCCACACGGTGCGCAGGGAACGGGTCTGCATCGCCTTCTCGGCCGCCCGACCCCCGACCATCAATCCGACCAGTCCATAGCCGGCCGACCGGTCTCCGGAAACGAAATCTTCATACCGCTGTCCCGCTAGAACCGTCACCCGGTCCGTCAAGCTGCGGCTGGGCTTGAGGTCGGCCGCGACCCGATCCGGATCGGCCAGCAGGTTGAATGCCAGGGCGCCGGTGCGGGTCAGGAGACGAGTGTTGTAGTTGACCGTGCGGGCCGCGCTGGTCACCGTCACGGCCCACGTGAGCACGTGTGGGCCCGGGTCGTAGGACGGCCGTTCTTCCCAGCCGTCGACGTGCTGCAACGGGTTGATGCGCTGCGCCGTCGTG
>DASYBA010000224.1:0-5923 GCA_036501005.1 Candidatus Xenobia bacterium
TCCTGGTCACGGCCGGCATGGGCGTCTACGTCCTGGCCGCCTGCATCTCCAACCGCAAGATGATCGCCAACATCGCCAAGACGGTGTACAACAAAGTTTTCCACCACGACAAGAAGGACGAGGCTACCCCGGAGACAGCGGAAAAATCGGCCCCCGAGCAGCCCCTACCCGAACTGCAAGCAGGTGCGGGAGAGACTCCCCAGCTCGAAGCCCCGGATGGGCACGCCGAGAGCGGGATCATCGCCGGCCGCCCCAAGAGCGACAAATAGCGGCACGAAGTGCTCCGGCGTGGGCACGGCCTGACCTGCCCCGGGGGCCATGACCTGGTAGTTCACCAGCGCGTCGAGGTCCCAGGCTTGCAGCTTCTCGATGATCCAGGCCTCGAAGGCCACCGCCCAAGGCTCAGGCCCGCCGCCCCCCATGAAACTGAAGTTGTGCACCAGCACGCCGCTCGCCATGATCAGCATGTCTTGCCGCAAGGGCGCCAGGGCCTGCCCCAGGGAAAGCAGCATGCGATGGGTGTGGCGGGAGGGCAGCGCCACCTGCAGCACGGGCACGTCGGCCTGCGGATACATGTGCAGGAGGGGCACCCACACCCCGTGATCGAGGCCTCTATCGGTTCGGCCGGTGCCCCATCCGGCATGACGCAACAGTCTTGCGACCCGATCCCTCAGGCCGTTCGCGGCGGGATATCGATACTGCAGTCGATACATTTCCGGCGGGAAGCCGCCGAAATCATAGATGAGATCCTGCTGGCGGTCGGACCCCAGCAACGGCCGATCATCCTCCCAGTGCGCTGAAATCGCCACGATGGCTCGGGGACGAGGAAGCTGTGCCGCCCAACGGGACAGGTCTGCCCCCTTGTCGCGGTCCAGCGCCAGCATGGGCGAGCCGTGGGCCACGAAAACGACCGGCATCATGGGACATCACTGGTGGTCAACAATCCCGTGACCGCCAGCACGCCCACCAATATCGTGGCTTCCACGGCCATGCAGCGGCGGAAGGCTCGGTGGCGTGTGGCTACCTGCGGCAAGAAGATCTGTCGATTGAGGCCCGCCAGGCCTAACCCACACGCGACCAGGGCCAGCTTCACCAGCAGGACCTTGCCGTAGTCGGTCGTCCACAGGGCCGTCAGCGTTCCGACGTGGATCCAGGCCGCGTAGCCACCGGAGAGCGCCAGCACCATGACGGAGCCCATGCCGATACGCGACAACCGTTCATAGCCGACGTCAGACCCCGACAGCACCGTGTATCCGAGAGCGCCCATCCATGCGCAGGCGGCGGCCCCATGCAACATGTCGAAAGAGAACAGCAGCCAGGACTGGGCGTGGCTGACCGAGCTGAAGGTCCACAGCAGGGCCACCGACAGGGGAGCCCACAGCCACAGCCGTCGCCAGCCGAACAGCAACAGGAGCGCCACCCCGGCCCGGACTGTCAGCATGCGGCCCGGATGCGTTCCCGTGGCCATGTCCCGCCAGCCGTCCAAGCTCCCGTTCATCTCCCACGCCAGATGCAGTATCGAACCCAGCGCGGCACAGGCGACCAGCAGGCCGCCAAGGGCCGCCCCCCAGCGGTTGCCATTCCCGCCGACCCAAAACCGATAGACCCCCGCGCCGACCAGCAGCACCAGACCGAGCAGCCCAGCAGCCTGCAGACCGGCTTCTGGCGTCATTCGAGCCCGACGCCAGCCAGCAGGTGGGCGGTGACGATATACAGCCCCATGCCCAGTAGCACGAACCAGGGCGAAGAACGGTCGCCCTCACGGCGCGTGGCGGGCAGGAGGCCGCATGTCGAGATGTACAGGAAGGAGCCGGTGGCAAACGCCACCAGTTGGTTCGAGAGGCCGGCATGCAGCCCGGCCATGCCCAGGGCAAACAGCGTGCCGAGGAGCGTCGAGGCCGCCAGGCCGATAACCGATCGGAAGGCGGCGGTCCGCCCCCGACCCGACGCGAGGACGAGCGACGCCAGGCTGAAGCCCTCTGGCATCTTGTGGAAGATGACCGCCAGAAACATGAGAATGCCCACCTGCAAGGACAGTGAAAACCCGGCCCCGATGGCGACGCCGTCCAAGGCGGTGTGCAAGAGCAGGCCGAGCTGCGCCGTATAGCTGGCCGTCTTGCTGATGAGCGTGTGCTCGTGGTCGTGGTGCCCTTCGATGAAAGCGGTTCCCAGCGCCAGCTCTTCGACCCCGGGCGCGGCGTCCGGGTCCAGCTCGCAATCCGGGGCGTCGTGCTGGTGGCCGTGGAAATGCCCCGGGTGGCCGCCCGCGAAGCTCTCCAGGAAGTACAGCATCATGAAGCCGCCCAGCAGCCAGAAGGCGGCGTTGGGCGATTCGCCGCTGCGGAACAGCTCGGGCAGGCGGTCGAGAATGGACACCCCGATCATGAAACCGGCCGCCCCAGCCGTGGCGTAGAGCAGGGTGCGGTTGGCGATGCGGGAGGTCCACAGGGCCACCACCGTTCCACCAATGACGTCGGCTCCACCCGCCAGGAGCGAGAGGCCGATGGCGAGCGCCACGTGGTTCGAGTGCATGTGCCCCCATCATGGAGGCCCATGTACCCGCGTGTCAAGCTAGAAGGTCACGGACGTCACTGAGCCGTTTTGCAGTTGGACCAGCGAGGTCTCTTGGTTGGCGGGCAGGTTGACGGTGATGGTCGACGACCCGCTGGGCACGCTCACGCCGAGGTACAGCGCACTCCACGCTTCCACGGCAGTCACGCCGGGGACGGTCGCCTCGACGGAGATGCCGGGCAACTTGCTGGTGAAGGCGTCGGCCGAATTGTTGTTGGCATGCAGGCTGAACGTGCCCGCCAGGTTGAGGTCGGGATACGTAAAGGAACTCGAGCCGGGCAACCCGCTCACGTAATTGGCGATGGCCTCGGCCTGCAGCTCGTTGCCGAAGCTTGTGCCCAGTTTGGCGGTCACGTTGGCGCTGCCGGTGCCGGTCGACTCGTCGATGGCCGTGATGGCCGACAAACCGTGTGCCTCCTGCACGTGCTTGAAAAACAAGTAACCCTTGCCGAAGTCTTGCAACAGATCGTTGAACACGAAGAAGTTGTCAATGGCCTGGGGGGTTGTCTCGTACCCCTGGATGGCGTCGAACATGAAGCTGTTGCCGCCCCCCGTGGCCGTCAGGTTGAAACCGTTGTCTTCTTCGGCCAGGGTCGACAAGCCCTCGTCGATGGTGGTCTCCTCAGGCTGGGCGTTGGATGGGAACGCCCCCTGTTGGGCCACCTTGTTGTTGAAGATGATGAGGTGGTGCAGTTCGTGCGCCAGCGTCGCAAAGCCGTCGAAGCCGTCGCCTTGGAAGAAGTTGGACACGCTGGTGGGCTGCGCCTGGACATAGATGATTTCTCCCCCGTTGGAAGGCTGCCCGCCGACGGTCTGACCGCGGGGGGCCATCTCGTCATTCAGGTCGACGAAGCCGAACAAGGCCGGGTCGCCCATGTGCTCGGTGTTCAAAAAGAGCACGACGACCCGCGGGTCGCCGTCTCGACCGCCGCCGGCGGTCCACTCGCTGCCGAAGATGCCGCGGGTGGTGTTGTAGATGCCGGCGTTGCCGTTGGCACCGAACGGGTTGGACGTCTCCCACGCGTTGATGGTCTTTTGCAGGTCGGCTGTGCTGATGACGTCCTGGCCATTGACCTGGTCGACGTACGTGACGATGGTGCTGGGCCGGGTGCCCGCGTTGCCCAGGACGCCCGGCGTTCGATTGTTGAGCGTCACCGTCTGGTTCGTCTCGGCCACGAAAAAGTCGAGCTGGGGCAGATTGTCATAGTCGACCGGCGTCACGCCCGGCGTGACGGCGCCCCGGGCGGCGACCTCTCGATGCAGCACTCGATAGCGGACGACTCGCGACACCGTGGCCGAGCCGGTCGCGATGGAGGTGTCGCCATCGCTGGTGCCGACCGCGGTCGAGACGAGGGCAAAGGTGCTGTTGCCACCGTTGCTGACGCTGAAAGTGCGAGCCGAGGTCGGTTGGGGGGTGGGGTTGGGCGAGCCGATGAACCCGCCGCCGCCCGTGGTGCCGCCTCCTCCGCCTCCACACCCCGCCAGAACCATGGCCCCCGCCACGACGAACAAACCCACGACGCGCCTTCTCATGTCACCTCTCCTCTCAGCCAAAACCCCGACTGATACGGCGCCCTGCCGACATTCACCTGTGCAGGCAACCCGGCGGGACGGGTCGAACCTCGAGACAGGATGCTGTCAACGGGCGCCGTCCTTCAGGGGCGATATCGAATCGAGCGGGTATTGGGCCGGGGCGGCATGGGCGCCGTCTACCTTGCTATCGAAGAGCAACTCGGGAACAAGCGGGTGGCCATCAAGGAGATGCGCATCGACATTGACAATCCCACCGAGCGGCAGCAGGCCATCGACCAGTTTTACAGCGAGGCCCGCATTCTGGCCACCCTCGACCATCCCAACCTGGTCGACGTCACCCACTATTTCGAAGAGAAGGGCAAGCAGTACCTGGTCATGGCCTTCATCGACGGCAAGACGTTGGAGGCCCTGGTCAACGAGACGCAGGGGTACTTGCCGGTGGCTTCCGTCGTCAACTGGATGGACCAGATTGGAGACGTCCTGGAATACCTGCATGGCCACGATCCCCCCATCATTTTCCGCGACATGAAGCCCAGCAACGTGATGCTGGACACCCGCAGCCGCATCCGTCTCATCGACTTCGGCATCGCTCGTTCGTTCGACTCTGGCAAGACCAAGGCGTTCATCAAGGGGGTCGGCACCGACGGCTTTGCCCCGCTGGAGCAGTATGGCCAGTCCGGCACGACCGATGCCCGGACCGACATCTACGCCTGGGGGGCGACCATTTACGCCCTGCTTACCCGCAGCATTCCACCTTCGGCCGTCGACCTCGCCACCCGGGAGGCGGTGCTGGCGCCGCCCTGCGGCGTGAATCCGGAAGTGTCTCCGGCGCTGGAGCAAGTCCTGGCGACCATGATGGCCCTCCACAAGGACGATCGCTACCCCAGCGTGGCGCTGGCCCGCGAGGCGCTCAAGGGCAGCATGCTCGAGGCGGAGCCTGCCCAGGGTCCCCCGCGGTTGCTCGCTCGGGGCGGCGGTCTGGTGCCGGGCCGGAACAGACCCGTCGCACCGCAACCGGAACGCAAGTTGGGCACGTCTCGCGCCTTCCTGCAGTCGCGTCCGGGCGAGGAGGCCTCGGCGGCTTCGACGCCGGAGTTGCGGCCGAGGGTCATTCCCAGCCCGGTGCGGGCGGTGCCGAACCTTCCGGAAGAGCTTCCCATTTCGCACCGGCCGCCTCCGGTGGGGCCACCCCCCGGGCCTCTCGTCGTGCAGGCGCCGACCGGGCCTCAGATGGAGCCCCCGGTGACCGAGGGGGGGGTGTTGACGGATCTCGACGACAGTGTGCTGGCGGCCTTTTATAGCGAGCGGCTGGCCATCAAGGCTGTGCTGCAGGCTTCGTCTTCCCTTATCGATTTGCTCAAGCCGTCCAACAAGTACGAACTGGTCAAGGTGACCGAGATCGACGCCGATCACCTCGTCTTCGTGACCACGCAGGCGTATCGAACGGGTTCCATCGTGCAGATGCGCATCTCCCTGCCGCAACTGGGCGAGGGCAAGCCGGTCCAGATCGACGTGCGGGTCAACCTGCTGGATCGGTCGCAGGTCGCACAGGCCTTCCGTTTTCGAGGGACCTTTCGAGACTTGTCGCCCGAGACCAAGGGCATCCTGGCCAACGCCAACCACCTGGAGCGGCGAAAGTACCGGCGCTTCAGCCAGAAATTCCAGGTGCTGGCCCGCCAGTTGCCGGCCGGTGCGAGGGGCCTGGCGGTGGATCTCAGCGTCGCCGGCATCGGGCTTCTGGTGGGGGGCATGGTGCCCTTGGGCGCGCTCCTGGACTTGACCCTCGATCTGGAGGATACCACCAATCCGGGCGAGCGGA
>DASYBA010000225.1:0-10089 GCA_036501005.1 Candidatus Xenobia bacterium
GTAAGCTGCTCGGCCAGATCGGAAGCGCTCACCCAGTCCGTTGCACGATCGATGATGGCCGCCGCACGGGTATGTTGCTTCGGCAAGACGTCGGTCACCCGGCCAGACACTCCACCTGCGAACGGCATCCGCTGGGCGTCACCGACGGCGTCGCTTTGCTCATAAACAGCGCTCCTACCGTTGCGATGCCACCGCCTGGACGTGCAAGCGATACCACGGGCGGTGGCTCAACGGCCTGGGCCAGACCGGGCAACCTGGAACCCATCCCGCCGCCGTGAGGAACCCGTGAGCGGCCTGCCCGCTTCTGAAGGATGCGGATGCCGTAGACAGTAAGAGTCCAGCATCCGCATCCAGGCCCTCCGGAAAGATGAAGGTGATCGCCACATGCTACAACCGGATACAAGCCCCGTGGTGGGCACCCCTGAACAGTTGACAGCCTGGTTAGGCAAGCAGCCCGCCCAGAAGCGATACCGCATCGTAGAGGAGGAGCCAAAGCCGGAACCCTCCAAGCCTCTGCCCGATCCGAAAGCAGCAGCGTCCATTGCTCTATTGAAGTCCTGGATTGCACAGGCACCGACCGACCCCGAGGCCATCCGGGAGGCCGAAGAAGACCTGCTGGAGTTCCAACGGAACATGAACCGGTGGCGTAAGGAAGCGGGTGCGCAGCTCCTCTACCCCGACGTAGAATGAGTCTGACCGTCTTTCTTGATTCGGGCCCCTTGGGCAACTTGACGAATCCCAAGCTTCCACCTCTGACGGTGGCTGCACAGCAATGGGCAGTGATCATGATGGAGGCGGGTCACCGTTTTATCGTTCCCGCCATTGCAGACTATGAGGTTCGGAGGGAGCTGGAGCGGGCGGGCAAGCAGAACGGGCTGCGCGCTCTGGACGCCTGGAATACTGCCTATCCGGACCGCTATCTTCCCTTGTCCGACACAGCCTTGCGATTGGGTGCCAGCCTGTGGGCGCAGGCACGACGGGCCGGTAAACTCACTGCCGATCCGAAAGAGCTGGACGCCGATGTTCTCATTGCCGCACAGGCCATTACCACGGGAATTGCCCCTTCGGACTTCGTGATCGCCACCGTGAACGTGAGACACCTGGCCTTGTTTGCCCCAGCCAAGCACTGGACCCACATCACGCCGTGAACGGGGGCAGGGCCACCCTCTCAGTGGCCGAAGGAGCCGCCGACGCAAAGCCGGAGGCACACCGTGCATCTCTACTGCCGCATATCTGACGAGGGCATCCGCTTCATTCCGTTCCAGGGTGACGAGAACGTTCTGTCCCTCGACCAGTGGTCTGCAACCATCGTGCGAACTCTTGCAGCGGACAAGTGCCCGAGCTGCGTGTCAAGTGTGAGGTAATCCCCGGACGACAATTGTAGCACACTGCCAACGGGTCTATCCAGCCGTGCTGAAGCTATAGGTGTGGCCTTCGGCGACATTCGTAGGGGTGCCGGGCGGCGTCCCGGGACCCTGTCAACCTGAAGGCCTGTTTTGTCCGTGGTCAACGGACGAAGGTGAATTTGAAGCGGGCCACGGACGTCATCGTTGGTCAAAGCTCAACCGACCGCTGGTGATGCGAGCCTGCGACCCCAGCGGAACCGCCACGTTGTGCGCCTCGTGCCCCACAGGCACCCCCGCCATGACCGGGATGCCCAGGCCGCCGAGCCTCTCCAGCAGTACGTCCTCGACGGTGAAGTCGGCCTTTTCCGGCGGGTCGCAGTCTGTCCACTGTCCCAGCACGATGCCCCTGGCCTGGTCGAAAAGCCCCGCCAGCAGCAACTGCGTCAGCATGCGGTCGATTCGATACGGCGCCTCGCCGATGTCTTCCAACAGCACGATGGCGTCTTGGAAATCGGCCTGCCAGGGCGTGCCGACACTATGGGCCAGGAGCGACAGGTTGCCGCCCACCAGCACGCCCCGGGCCTCACCCTCGACCACCATGCGCCCTGCCACCGGCCTGGGACGCCCCTGCAAGGCCTCGAACAACGAGCCCGCCGTCTCCGTATCGAAGCCGTCGCCCGCAAAAGTCGTGCCCACCATGGGCCCGTGCACGGTCACCCAGTGCCACGACTGCCCCAGCCACAAATGCAGCATGGTCACGTCGGAAAACCCCACGAACCACTTGGGTTGGTCAGGAGGCTTCAACTTCCCCAGCCGGGGCAGGAGCCGCGACGCCCCATACCCGCCCCGGGCGCAGATCACCGCGTCGACGGATGGGTCCAGGAGCGCGGCCTCCAGTTCATTCGCCCGCCTTTGGTCGTCCCCGGCCAGGTAGCGCCAACCCGCCGTGATATCCGGGCGGTGCTGGACCTGATACCCGTGGGATCGCAGCCACTCGACCCCCCGCTCCAGGTTCTCGGGGCGAAAGGGGCTGCACGGCGCCACCACGGCGACGGTCGCCCCCGCCGCCAAAGGCGGAGGGCAGAGCCGCATCACAACAGGGCGGCCAGCACGGTCTGGTAGTCTTTCAGACTCTGGCGGCCGTGCAACTCGTGCACCAGAGCCCCTTTGCGGTTATAAATGAAGGCCGCGCCGGGCTGCCCGACCCACGTCGCACTGAAAAAACGTGCCAGCGCCTGGTGGTTGCCCGTCTCGACGTAAGTGGGAAAGTTCACCTTCTCCTGCAATACCTCGGCGTTCGCCGTGTGCGCATCGTCGCTCGAGACGCCCACGATCTGCAGCCCCTGCGAGCCATACTGCGACTGGAGGGCGGCCAGATCAGGCAGGGAGCGCAGGCTCGGTTTGCTCCACGATGCCCAGAAGTAGACCAGGACGACGCTGCCCCGATGACTCTTCAGCACCCCTTGGAGCGTTTTGACGTCGGCGGTCTGTACCGACGGCGCGGCCCAGGCGACGGCCACGGCCCACAACGAGAGAACCAGCAGCCACCGCCTCACGCCATCTCCAGGGCGCGACCCTCGTAGGCCGCGACCACCTGACGAAACGAGTCGGACACCTGCATGGGGCGCCAGTTCGTCTCATCCACCGCCACGTGCACTGAGCGGGCCAGCGCCACGAGGCGATTCTCGCGGCGATGCGTGATGCGGAACTTGAAGGTGAAGCTGCTGTGCGCGATGCTGGCGATACGCACCGCCACGACGAGAGCGTCATCGAAGCGAGCCGGGGACTTGAAGTCACACTCCGCGTGCGCCACCAGGTTGGTGAAGGCGGCGATGGGCTTGATGTCGGCCGCCAGCCCCAGGTTGCGGAGGTAGTCCATGCGCCCCACCTCCATGTAGGTGAAAAAATAGCCGTGGAACACGATGCCCATCGCATCCGTCTCCGGCAGCCTCACCCGCACGTCGGTGGTGAAATGAAAGACCTCAGGCTCCATGCGGTTCGCTTTGACGTGGAGCCGCCGATCCTCCTCGCAGCGAGAGGTACTCGACGACTGCGGCGGTAGTCAAGCCCCCCGCCGCGATGCCCATCGGCCACCCCTGCAGCCACACGCCGCCGGCCAGGAAGGCCGTCTGCGCCAGGAGCGACATGCCCATGGCCTTGTACACCCGAGACGTCTCATGCGCCGCCACGCAGAGGCCCCGGCGATGGGCGCTGAGGGCCGTGATGACCGGCACCACGGCGGCCAGTAAGCAAGCCGATCGGACCCCCGACCACAGGGTCGGAGGCAGATGGATGACGTGCTCCAGATAGGTGGGCAGGAGCGGCGTGGCCACCACGCACAGCAAGATGGCGCTGGCGGCCAGCCCGACCGCCCAGGCGAAGGTGGACAACCTGGCATCGGCTGCCTGGGCCACAGTCACCTCCTGCAAGGCAAAGCAGCCGCTCCGCACCACCAGGATCAGCATGAACGCCACCGGCCACGTGGCCAGCGTCTCCACGGGATGGGGCAGCCTCGCCAGGAACGCCGATTCGAGGGGCCCCGCCAATAACGAGATCAGGCTCGTCACGGCCAGCGGCAGGTGAAAGGTCAAGATGGACCGCTGTGTCGGAGGCGGGGCGACGGGCTCACTCAGCGCTCGCAGGGTCGGCTGTACGAACAGCGTGGCGGTGACGGCCTCGGCCAGCACCCCGGCCATGATCGAGATCGCTGCCGTCACCACGCCCGTCATGGTGCCGAGGTGGACAAGCACCGCGGCGGTCGTCCCCAGCGTGCCCAGCCGGATGGCCGTACCCCACGACACAAATCGGCTCTGCCCGTATCGAACCAGCAGGCCCTGGCAGGAGCGGCGCCAACCGATGGCGGCGCTCCACAACAGCATCACGCCCAGCGCTGGCATGGCCAGGACGACGATGGGCTCGGGCACGCGCATGATCTGGCGGGTCACGAGGCTGTAGAGGGGCGTGAAGGCCAGCACGCCGGCCACCACGGTACAGCCCAGGCAAAGGTTGAGCACGAAGCGGCGGAGCGCCTCCCAAGCAGCTTTGTCCCGCGCCAGCGCGATGGACGTCGCCAGCAGCATGATGACGGGGCTCTCCACCAGCAACGAAAGCTGGATGGTCAGCCCCCAGGCCGCGAGGTTCAGCTCTCGCTCGGGAAGGCGTCCAATGGCGGCCTGCAGCGCCGGCCCCTCGACCATCATGAGCGCAAAGCTCAGGGCCAGCGGCCACCATTGGTGGAAGAGTCTTCTCAGCCGGTGGGTACGTGCACCCGGACCGGGGCCACGCTGTGCCGGGGCTTGTCAGGGTTGGCGCCGCGGGCGATGGAGAGATAGAACGCCAGAAGCTGCATGAACGACATCATGGGCACGGCCCGGGCACACTCCGACAGGCCCGATTTGAGCTCCACCACGTGGTCGGTGCCGCTCTTCAGTTGGGTGGAGGCGACTTCGGTAAAGGCGCAGCGGGGGCCGGTCATCTTGGCGCATTCCCAGATGATCTCGTCTTCCAGGCCCTTCAAGGTCTCGGTCTGGAAAAAGAACGACATGGTGTCCGGCTTGATGGCGGCCCACAGGCCATGGCGCATCTCCAAGGGCAGCAAGACCTCGGCCGAGGTGCCCGCCAGTTGCTTGAACTTCATGGCCGCCTCGTGGGCGACGCCCGTCATGGGCCCGTGACCCGCCATGATGGTATGGACCGGCTTGGCGCCGGCGATCTTCTGCAGGTCGACTTTGCGTTCGTTGAGATTGATCGCGTGCGGAATCCCGCGCAGATCATTCACCAGGCGGTCGTCGGGCAGGAGCCAGGCGGCCAGCATCTGGCCGGCCAGCGTGCTGGCGGCCACCGAGCGGGTTGCGACGATGCCCTGCTCCGCGGCATGGTCGAGGAGGATGGTGCGCGTCGTCATCCGGCCCAGGGAGCCCTGCGGATTGGTCGTGATGGCCAGCATGTTGGCCTTCGGGTCGATCTGCTGGAGGCGCTGCAAGGCCCACAACGTCTCGGTCGTCTCGCCCGAGCGGGACACGTAGATCTGCAGGGTCTTGATGCGCCGGTCGTAAGGGGGACGAGGACAGAGCAGAATTTCCGACGACGGCCATGCCCAGGCATTGAGCCCCGTGATCATGTGGATGGTGCGCGCCGCCACCATGCCGGCGTACAGCGATGAGCCGCTGCCTACAAGGAGGAACTGACCGAACTGCTCGGTCCGGATCCAGTTTTGGAGATCCGCCCGCTGGGCGTCGAGCGTCTGGAGCGTCGCCTGGAGAACCGCCGGTGTCTCCAGGATTTCGTTGAAGACGACGGTCCCTCGTTGAGAAAGCATGGCCTCTGCGTCTCCCGTGCAACCAGGGTGGACAGCGCGGTCATGTCGGTACCGGGAAAGTAGTGGCGCAGGATCTCATCGTACGAGTGCCCCTGTCGCGCCATGCCGATGGCGCCCCACTGACACATGCCCACCCCGTGGCCCCAGCCTCGCCCGGTGGCAGTGAAGACAGCGCCCTCGTGGCTGATGGTGAACCAGGTGCTGTACAGATTGTGCCGCTTTCCTGCTGTATCCCGAAACGTCAGGGCACGCCGGATGGCGTCCCCGCTCATGACCTCGGTGGCCCCCGTAAAGCGGGCTTCAAGTTTTTCAACACGCCCTGCAGCGGTCAGCGCCACAGGACGAAGATCAATAAGGGAACCCGCCGTGACCGGCACTTTCAGCGCCTGTCGCAGGGAATCCTCCAGTTGTTGCTGGTCCCACGTCACCGTCCAGCGGTAGTAGGGCGAGCATTCGCAGTAAGGATCGGCGGGAGGGAGATCGAGGTCGGACATGGCCTTCGACCCGCCCTCGGTCACCCGACGGAGATACGGCACGGGGGCCGCGTCGAACACGTCTTCGTTGGCCGCCGTCTCCCCCCCGCAGGTGGCGTGGAAGCACACCTGGCGGGCCAGCACGCCGCGATAGGACAACACCTGGCCGGCCGTTTGATCGACCGCCTGTCGGGTCTTGATGGTCTCGACGCGAAAGCCCCCATAGGCCTGGGCCTCGACACCAGAGGCGACATCGTACTCCCGCTCGGGATGCAGGTGCCCCAGCACATAGGTGCGAGACACTACGGCCTGGGCTTTCTCAGCCTCCATCGTATCGGTGTTCAGTTCTCGGGGGACGACCCCATACAGGTACGCTTCCAGGTCGACCTCATCGAGCAGATGCACCTGGCCCTCGACCTCGTCTAGCGTGAGGGTGCCCCGATAGGGCACGCCGGCCACGGTGAAGAGCGCATGGTTGCCCTCGGCCAGGAAGTGCAAGTGGCTGGCGGAGGGCTGGCCGGCCGGGACCAGGGTGGCATGATGAACGATCTTGCCATCGATACGAAGGGCGGCGCCGTCGGCCTCGACCCGCAGCTCGGTGGACGCGGGGAAGTGCCTTGTCTTGCGGTCGCCGATGAGATCACCGCCCTGGGGGAGGCCCACCTCGAAGTGCGAGCCCTTGGCCAGCAGGACTCGCACCGTCACGGGCGATCGCTGCGGAGGGACAGGGGAGGGCTCCGGGGCCGTCGCGGAGGCCGCCAGAGTTGCGCCCAGGAAGACCAGCATCCAACGTTTCATGGGCATCCTGGCTTCGCCATCTTGAAAAAAATTCCCTGCGACGGATAGGAGGTGGTGCCTCTGCAGAGAACAGCCGGCCGTGGCATTGCGGGGGAAGAGATTGCTGGGGCTCCTGCTATTGGCCCTGCCCGCGTGGGGCGATCCATGGAGCCGTATCGCCGTGCTGGAAGACCGACGCCAGGCGGGTCCGGAGCTGGTGGCCCTGGTGCGCGCCGCGAACCCTCTGGTGCGGCAGCGGGCCGTCGTCGCCCTGGGACGCATTCAGAATCCCGCCACCCTGCCGGTGCTGGTCGCCGCCACGCACGATCCTCGGCTGCGCCAGGATGCCTGGTTTGCCATTGGCCAGATGTGGAATCCGATAGCGGTTCCGGCGCTGCTCCAGGGCTGGCAAACGGAGCGGGATCCGGCCAGCAGGAAGCTCATCCTGGAAGGGCTGGGCAAGTGCGCCAACGGAGAGGCGATGCGGGTTCTTTCCAAAGCATGCGACAACCCCACTGCCTCGATGGCGATCGGCAACGCGCTGCTGTGGGCGAGCCGTGAGCATCGCAAGCTGCCGGTGCCATCCGATACGGCTCAACGACTGCAGGAGCTGATCGAGGATCACAACGTGGAGGTGCGGCGGGGGGCGGCCTACGCGCTCTATCGCATGAAGGTGTTTGCCCCGACCCTGGGCGACGATGACTGGTGGGTCAGGGATCTAGGGGCTCGGTCGGCCGGGGCGGCCAAGGAGAAGGCGGCCTGGTTTCAGCTCATTTATCTCTTGCAGAACGACCGATCGTGGAACGTCTCCGTCGCCGCGGCCCAGGCGCTGGGCCAGTTGCAGATACCGGATTCCCGCGCTTCGCTGCAGAAAGCCATCCACAACAAGAACATGCATGTCGCCCGCGCCTCGCTGCAGGCCATGGGGGCGTGGGTGGGCCCACCCACCTGGCAGCTATCGGATCTACCGGCCGAGTTGAAGCCGGACGGGGTCGTGGCGTGGGCTCGCATGACGAAGTCGCTCCCCACCATCGATCCATCGAGCTGGCGCATTCGCAAGGCCGTGGCTACCGCCGAGAGTGATTTGCAGCAACACGACGTATTGGAACGATTACTGTCGGATAGTGATGGGCGGGTTCGAGCGGAAGCCGTATCGGCACTCGAGCATGCCGATCCGACGTGGTCGGAGCCGTTGCTGCTTAAGGCCTTGGACGACGCCGACGACGTGGTGGCGACGCAAGCCGCGGATACACTGGCGGAGAGAAAGGACGCCGCTGCGCTGCCGGGCATCGTGCGATGGATCGGCCAGTTGCAGGGTCGCGACCGGGGCGAATCGCTAGTCGATCTGGTAGGCGATCTGGCCAGGCTGCATGGCGACGCAGAGGTCGTGCGTCCGTGTCTGTCGGATGCCGATCCGGAGGTGCGGAAGGCAGCGGCCAAGGTTCTCGGCGTGAAGATCGCTCCGGGCTATGCGAAAGCCACGCCCATGGCGGTGCGCGGTTCTACCCGGCTCGCGATGGTCCATACCAACCGAGGCGACTTCCGTATCGAACTGTTCGGCGCCGACGCGCCCAACACCGTCACCAGCTTCACCCGGCTATCGGATCGGGGCTTCTTCAACGGTCTCACGTTCCATCGGGTCGTGCCCGACTTCGTGGTGCAAGGCGGCGACCCCCGAGGCGATGGCAGCGGCGGGCCCGGCTACGAGATCCGCTGCGAGATCAACCAGCACCACTATGGGCGTGGCTCCATCGGCATGGCGCTGGCCGGCAAGGACACCGGGGGCAGCCAGTGGTTCGTCACCCACTCGCCCCAGCCCCACCTGGACGGCCGCTACACATGCTTTGGCCAGGTCGTGGACGGCATGAAGGTCGTAGATACGCTACAAGAGGGCGACCAGATTATATCGATTACTAGATGATGTGGCGGGCTCTCAAGTTGACGACGTAGGGTTCGGGGACGACCCTCCAGTGCCCGCGATCCTCCTTCAGCTCGAACGGGACTTCGACGGTGCCGTACAGTCCGACCCAGACGGGGCGGGTCGGCGACGCGGTCACCAGGCGGCCGGAGGGCATCATCCAGGTGTCCCCGGGGCGGGCCGGGATCACCATCATGTCCATGGCGTCTTCGAGGATCACGTCCAGGTCGCCCCCGGGAAAGTCATTGGCGGCCATGAGGATGGGGATGCCGTGCTTGGGGTCGACCGTGAGCTCGTTGAGCGTCTTGTCGTCTTTGCGAAAGACGGCGAAGAAAAAGCGGCGGATCGTGGCGGCCTGCGACCCGGCCTTGGCCGCTGGGGCTGCCATATAGCCAGCGTCAGCCTTCCAGCCGTGCGCGGTGAGCACCAGGGGCAGGACGGCCAACTGGTCATGGAACTGGAACTCTGCCAAGGCGCGGGCGCCGGGCCGGGACTTGCCGACGGGCGTGCCTTGCCAGGTCAGGAATGGGTCGTGAAGGAGCTTGAGGTGCCCGATCTCGTCCCCGGCCTCGGGGTGGGCCGGATAGCGTTTCAGCAGCGTATCGACCTGCGAGGCATCCAATACGGCGGCCGCCACGGCTTTGCGCTCGTGGGTCACGAAGACCGCCGTCAGGAAGCTGCGTGTGGCGGTAAGCGGCTCATCTGCCTGGGCGTGAACGACGCCGATGAGGAGCAGCAGGGCCAACAGGGATCGGCGCATCTACTGGGCGGTCGGTTGCTCCGCGGGAGCTTTGGGCGGCAGCAGGCCGGTGACGCTCACGGCGACGTCCGAACGGCAGAGGGGAGAGGCCTGACCAGCCTCCGGAACGGTCAATACGGTGGCCCAGCGGGCGCCGTGGGGGGCTGAAGCGTCCGGCACGGGATCCGATGGACCTCCATCTGCCGATGGCGCAGGTTCAAAATCCAGTATTCGGGGAGGTGGGCGGCGGCATACAGCCCGGCTTTGGTATATCGGTCGGTCTCGAGACTGCTGTCGGCCACCTCGATGACAAGATCGGCGGATGTCAGTGCTTGCCCGGGCACCCATGCCGTCCTTGACGCCAACAGGAAGTCCGTGCGCTCACTGGCCAGCACCCCGGCGTCCGACATGCGGAAGTACTCCTCCGACGTCCACCGCTTGGGTCGAGTGTGCATCAAGCCCATGCCGGAAGGTTCGGCGACCGGTGAAGTCTAGCCTGCGGCCGTCGGTACAGGCTC
>DASYBA010000226.1:0-3315 GCA_036501005.1 Candidatus Xenobia bacterium
CCGGCCAGGTAGCAGTCCACCCGGTGATCGCACTGGATGCGGGTGAGCTTGCGCTGCTGGCCAATCGCGACCGGCACACTCACGGTGCGGCCCGGCTGGGGCTTGGAAAACATCTCCGTGAAGCGGTTCACCAGGGCCTTGAACCCGCCTGGGGTGTGCTTTTTCTCCATTGCGGGCCGTTCCCCGTCGCTCTCCCTTTGTCCTGGCTGGACCTTTTGTCTACACCCGCGGGTCGGGTCAGCCCTCTTTGAGGGCGGGAGTGAGACTGACCGCAGGCGCCGGGGAGATGACCGGGTTGAGCGGGTCTCGGCGGCCCCCATGGAACGTCTTGTCCCAGGTGATGCCGTTGAGGTTCTTGAGGGTGTTGTAGAAGCCGATAGGCACCACCCACACCCACATGAAGCTGTAGATCCAGTAACGAGCTACGCGCAGGAGGCCCAGCAACCAGCCGGAACTGCCCTCCAGCAACATGCCGAACATCATGACGATGAAGAAGGCCCAACTGGAGGTCACGTACATGGGGGCGGACAGATCGGGGGCATAAAAGATGCCGAAGCTTCGATAGACCATGGCCACCAGGTAGAAGACCCACAGCCAGAGCGGGATGAGAATGCGCAGCAGGCTGAGCACTGCGTCCAGTTTGGCGAAGAATCCTGCCCGGGCAAAGAGCAGGCGCGGCGTGTAGTCGAACAGGCACTTGAGGAAGCCCTCTGCCCAGCGGGCCCGCTGCCGCTGCAGGGCGTACCAGGTCTCGACGCCTTCCTGCCAGACCACGGCCTCCGGGCAGTATCGGACGATGGAGCCGTGCAACAGCATCTGCAGGCTCAGGTCCAGGTCTTCCGTGGTCGAGAAGACGTTCCAGCCCTTGGTGCGCTCCAACACGGAGCGTCGGGTCAACTGGCCGTTGCCGCCCAGGGCGGTGAACCCGGCGGTGAAGTCCTTGCCCATCTGGGTGAGGTGGGCGATGACGGCAAACTCGTCTTCCTGCAGGGCGGTGAGAAAGTTCTTCTGGGCATTGTAGATGCGCACCCGGCCCTGCACCCCGCCGACCCGTTCGTCGTAGAGATAGGGAATGGCTTTCTTGAGAAAGTTGGGGTCGACCACGGAGTCGGCATCGAAGACGGCGAGGATTTCGCCCTCGCTTTCCCGCAGCCCGTGATTGAGTACCGCCGACTTGCCCGTCTCTTTCATGGCCGGGTCGCGATGGATGGCCCGCACGTGCGAAATCTCCCGGGTGAGCCGCTGCAGGATGGCCCACGTGCCGTCGGTGGAGCGGTCGTCCAGCACCAGCACCTCGAACCAGGTCCTGCCGTTCTTCTTGTAGTTCATGGCGGCCAGCGAGCGCACGGTGGCCTCGATGACCATCTCTTCATTGCGGGCCGCCACCATGACGGTCACGAAGGGGCGATAGACGTCGTTCTTCAAGGGCTTGGCGCGGCGGCCCAGCAGGGCGGCGGCGAGCAAGATGACCCCGTAGTAGGTGAACGAGACGACGATGACGTTGAGCCAGTCGATGCGGTGGGCGGCGAAGCCGGCCAGAAAGCTGGCCAGAATGGCGACCCCTACAAGCACTGACCCGAGGATCCAGGATCTCACAAAATTCCTCTGGGTGGAGTCAAAATTATTCACCGTCAATTAGACGATGGAACGCGGACTCCTGGTCAGCGGTGCGACAGGCTGGGGAGGGGTACGGGGACGTCCTGCCGCAGCCCCCGTTCCACTGCCTCGATGAGGTACGGGCGCAGGTCGTGCGGCGAGATGATGCGGTCGATGGCGCCGACTTCCAAGGCTCGCTGTACGCTGTGAATGCGATCGAACTCGGTCGCCACCTCGCCCAGCTTCTCCGCCCAGACCGACTGGAACGTCTGGTCGGCCTGGCGGCGAAGCCGAGCCTTCTCTGCACCGGTCGCCGCCGCCACCTGTTCGTCCAGGGCGGCCACCCGCGGGTCGGTCTTGGTGCGCGCCTTGACGTCGCCCGCAAAGACCACCGCGGCGGCCGGCGCACCGCCGATGACCGAGGCGTGCGACCCCTCGACTGCCACCACGTGCATGTTGTCGTTCAAGGTGCGGGAAAACACCACGTAGGCGCCCCCGTGATATCTCGATACGACACAGAAGATGATGGGGCCGCGGAAGTTGACCACCGCCCGCCCGATCTCGGCGCCGTACTCCAGTTGCCAGCGCCGCATGGACTCCGGTGAGCCGTCGAAGCCCGACAGGTTGGCCAGCACCACCACGGCTCGATTGCCCGACGCCGCGTTGATGGCCCGGGCCAGCTTGCGGGAAGACTGCGGAAACAGCGTGCCGGCCGTCCACTGATCGGGACCGTCGGCGGGAATGAAGCCGAGCCGGGCCAGCGGACGTGATTCGATACCCATCAGCATGACCGGGTAGCCGCCCAGACAGGCCTCCCACGCCACCACGGTATCGGCGCTGGCCATGGCGGCCCACCGCTCTAGCGGGGGGTGATCCTGATCCGATACCGCGGCCATCAAGCGGCGGATTTCGAACGGCTTCTTGCGCCCCGGGTTGGTGGCCTCGCTGAAAATGTCGCCCACCATCGAAAAGCCGTCGGCGCCATACAAGGACAAGCAGACGTCTCGCCGGGTCGGATCGTTCGTCGGCACCGGGCGAGGGGATCGTTCGTGCGGCGCCATCCAGGTCTGCTCGTAGTGTCGCATCAAGAGCCGGAGCGCATCCTCCAGGGAGGCCGCAAAGTACTGCGCCTGGCCGTTCGGGCCCATGATGCGGTCGTACCCGCCGATGCCAAAGTTGTCGGAGGCCGACACGCTGCCCGAGTAGTCGAGGGCCTGCTTGCCGGTCAACACCATGGCGCCCGATGGCGTCATGATCAGGATGCCGCGGGTGTGCATCAACATGGTGGCCTCGGCATTCCAATACGGCTGCGCGCCCACGTTGATGCCGTTGACGATCACGTTGATCTCTCCGCCGGCCTGGGTGAAGGTCACGATGCGCCGCAACACGCGGGCGATCCAGTCCATGTTCTCGACGCCGGAGTCCATCGAGATCCGCGCCCCCGACGAGACCGCGAACCACTCCACCGGCACCCGCTCGGCCGCCGCCAGCTCCAGGGCCGCCAGCACCCGCCGGCATTCCGGTTCCGACAGCGACCCCATGCCCTTGCTCGGATCGCCCAGCAAGATGATGCGAGTCATGCCGGTCGGGTAGCGAGGCGTGAAATTCCGAATCAAGCCGACGACAATGTAGGCCGTGTTTTCACCCCACGGTCGGAAGACCGGGACCAGTCGCCCGGCGTCGTCGAGATCGTATTCGATAAATTCGCCCGGCGGTACG
>DASYBA010000227.1:0-20939 GCA_036501005.1 Candidatus Xenobia bacterium
ACGCCCTCTCCCGTTCAACCTCCGGCGGCGCCCACTGCGCCCGGGCTCGAAGTCCTGGTTCGCCTACATCCCTACATGCTGGCGGGCTCGTTCTCCAACAACGGCTGGCTGCAGGAGCTACCCCAGCCTCTGACGGCCGTGACGTGGGACAACGTCATCGGGCTGGGCCCCCAGACTGCCCAGCAGGTGAGGGTCGGAACGGGCGACCTGGTACGAGTGGGACCATCTGTGGAAGGGCCGGTATGGGTCGACCCGGCCCACGCCGAAAACGTCGTCTCGCTGACCTTAGGCTACGGACGCGTGCGGGCCGGGCGAGTCGGCAACGACGTCGGGTACAATGCCTATCCCCTGCTAGGTCAGAGCAGCGCGGCAGTGACCCCGACCGGCCGACACCGGGAGCTGGCGACCACCCAGCTTCACCATGGCATGGAAGACCGACACCCCGTCCGATACGGAACGCCCTCGCACCCCCCCGCCGTCGAAGGTGACCCAGCACAATCGCTATATGCAGGTTACGACTATAGCGGCTACAAGTGGGGCATGGTCATTGACCTCTCCACCTGTATCGGATGTAACGCGTGCACCATCGCCTGCCAGGCTGAGAACAACATTCCCATCGTCGGCCGAGATCAGGTCCTGAAACACCGCGAGATGCACTGGATTCGGGTCGACACCTACTGGGAGGACAGCGCCGTCCTGTTCCAGCCGGTGCCCTGCCAGCAATGCGAGAACGCTCCGTGCGAGCTGGTTTGCCCGGTGGAGGCCACGGTCCACTCGAGCGAAGGCCTCAACGACATGACGTACAACCGCTGCGTGGGTACACGCTATTGTTCCAACAACTGTCCCTACAAGGTCCGGCGCTTCAACTTCCTGCAGTATTCACCGCTGGACGAGCCGATAGAGGAATTGCACTTCAATCCCGAGGTCACGGTCCGGCCACGGGGCGTCATGGAAAAGTGCACCTATTGTGTCCAACGCATTGCGGCCGGCCGAGCGCGAGCGGAGACCGAGGACCGCCTTATCCGTCCCAATGAAGTGCGCACCGCCTGCCAGGACGCCTGCCCAACGGGGTCCATCGTGTTTGGCAACCTCAACGATCCCGAGGCCGAAGTCTCCCGCCTCCAGGGCCAGCCGCACCAGTATTCGCTGCTGGCGGAATTGAATACGCGGCCGCGGACCACGTATCTCTCGCGGATGCGGGCCGACGAGGTTTAGCATGGGACCAGCCAACCCCATGGTCAACGGCCCGTTCGACATGCGCAGCGTCTCGCTCCGGCTGGCGGAGCCGGTGCTCACCCGACGGACGCCGCGAGCCTGGTGGGCGGGCTTTCTCCTGGGCTTCATCTTTCTCATGATCTTCCTCTGGTCTGTCACCTGGTTGCTCGTCAAGGGGGTGGGCATCTGGGGCATCAACGTTCCCATTGCCTGGGCCTTCGCCATCACGAACTTCGTCTGGTGGATCGGCATCGGGCATGCCGGGACGCTCATTTCGGCCATTCTTCTCCTCCTGCGGCAGGAGTGGCGGACGTCCATCAACCGGTTCGCCGAGGCCATGACGCTCTTTGCCGTCGCCTGTGCAGGGCTCATGCCGCTGCTTCACCTGGGCCGTCCGTGGGACTTCTACTGGCTTCTCCCCTACCCCAACACCATGGGGTTGTGGCCACAATTCCGCAGCCCCCTGGTGTGGGACGTGTTCGCCGTATCGACTTACTTTACCGTCTCCTTGATCTTCTGGTATTGTGGGTTGCTCCCTGACCTGGCGACCTTCCGCGACGTCAGCCGCAATCCCATCCTGCAACGCATTTACGGCGTCATGTGCCTGGGCTGGCGGAACTCGGCGGTACATTGGAAACGCTATCAGACGGTCTATTTCATCCTGGGCGCCCTGGCCACCCCGCTGGTCGTATCGGTTCACAGCGTCGTCAGCATGGACTTTGCCGTGGCCCAGTTGCCCGGCTGGCACTCCACCATTTTCCCGCCCTACTTCGTCACCGGCGCCATCTTTTCCGGGTTCGCCATGACCTTGACCCTGGCCATCCCGCTGCGAAAAGTGTACCACCTGGAAGACATCATCACCCTCCGCCACCTGGAGAACATGGCCAAGGTCATGCTGGCCACGGGTCTATTCGTCGACTACAGCTACATCATCGAGACTTTCATGGGGTATTACGGCCACAACCCTTATGAGACGTTCCTGACCTGGAACCGCCTCCACGGGCCGTATGCTCCCTGGGTCTACCTGACCATCTTCTGCAACATGATCTTTCCGCAGACCTTGTGGTTCGAGCGGCTCCGCCGCTCCATTCCATGGCTCTTCTTGTCTTCGCTGGTCATCAACACCGGCATGTGGCTGGAACGGTTCGTCATCATCGTGGTGAGCCTGCAGCGGGACTGGATGCCGTCGTCGTGGGCCATGTACTACCCCACCATCTGGGATATCGGCATCCTGGTGGGCTCGATGGGCCTTTTCACGACGTTGTTCATGGTGTTCGTCAGAACGCTCCCGCCCATCCCCATCTTCGAGATGCGCGAGCTGGTGGCGGAGAAGGAAGAACCATGAGTCTGCTGGCGGAGTTCGAACGATCCGACGATGTGGTGCACGCCGCGCAGGCCGCGTGGCAAGCGGGCTATCGAAAGCTGGACGGCTTCAGTCCCTATCCCCTGCCCGATCTGGCAGACGCGGTCGGACATCCAACCAGCCGCCTGCCTTACCTGATCTTCGCATTCGGGGTGCTGGGGGCCTGTACCGGCTTCTTCATGTGCTGGTACTCCGACGTCGTCAGCCTGCCTCTCAACGTCGGAGGCCGCCCCTGGGGCAGCACGCCCGCGTATATTCCCATCACGTTCGAATTAACCGTCCTGTTTGCGTCCCTCGCATGCATCATCAGCATGATCATCGCCAACCGGCTGCCCCGCTTGAACCATCCCCTCTTCGGCGTGCCCGGCTTCGAACGAGCCAGCATCGATCGCTTCTTTCTCTATATCGAGTCCGGCGATCCGATCTACGATGGCGACCGCACCCGCGCCTTTCTGCAAAGCTTCGAACCGGTGGCCGTGCGGGAGGTGCCAGAATGAGAAGATGGTGGCTTCTCAGTCTGGTCTTGCTGGTGACCGGGTGCCGGGACCACTTGATGTACAACCAGTCACGGTTTGTCCCGGGCATGCCCTTGCCCTACTCGGGACTGCCGCCCGAGAACACGCTGCCGATGAACTGGACGCCCGATGACCCCAACGTCGTCGAGCGGGTATCGCCACCGTTCCCCGTGACCCTCGCGGTGATCCAGCGGGGCCAGGAGCGGTTCGAGATCTACTGCACGCCCTGCCACGGCCAACTGGGCGATGGCAACGGCATGGTGGCCCTGCGGGGGTTCCCCCACCCCCCGACCTACCATCAACCGTCCATCCGCAGTCTCAAGCTCGGCCAGATGTACGACGTCATCAATCGGGGCTTCGGCATCATGCCGCGCTACGGCGACCGCACGTCGGTATCGGACCGGTGGGCGATCGCACTCTACGTGAGGGCCCTGCAACGGAGCCAGGATGCGACGCTCAAGGACGTGCCGGCCGGGGTGCACCTGCCATGACGGCTTTCATGCAAGGGTGGCTGGAAGCCTTCGTGCTGTGGACGGGCATCTCGCTGGGGTGCATGGCCCTTCTCCTGACGCACACGCTGACCGGCGGGCGGTGGGGCGACTACATCCGCCGAGGGGCCGAGGCCGGCATGTCCGGTCTGGCCCTCCAACTCATCATGTTCGTGGTCTTGTGGGCGGGGGCGGGACAGCTCTATCCCTGGGCCTCCCATCCCGACGCGTGGCTCAACCTGCCGGCCTTCGGTGTGCGGGGTCTGGCTTTTTTCGCCTTCTGGCTGTGGGCAGCGTGGCGCCTGCGGCGAGACGGCCTTCGCTATGAGGAGACCGGCGATAAGCGGGTCATGGCGCGGCTCCAGCAGTGGGCGGGCCCGGTCCTCTTCTTCTACCTGTTGACGGCCAGTTTCGCGGTGGTCGATTGGACGATGTCCTTGACCCCTGGATGGGCCTCCACCATGTTCCCCTTTCTGTCCGTGACGGGACAGTGGGTGTCGGCGACCGCTTTCTGCGCCGTACTGCTGGCCGGGCGGGGCACCAGGCTGAACCGCTACGACGTGGGCAGCTTTCTCCTCACCTTTGTCATCCTGCAGGCCTACTGCTCCTACTGCGAGTGGATCCTGATCTGGTCCGGCAACATGAAGGACGAGATCGTGTTCTATACGCCCCGGCTCGTGTTGGGATGGCAGTGGATCATCGGGGCCGTGATCGTCTTCCAGTGGGCCCTCCCCTTTCTCTTGTTGATCTGGGGCAAGTTCAAGGAAGACCCCCGATCCATGAGGAGCATTGGCGCCTGGATGCTGGTGGCCGAATTCTGCCACGTCTGGTGGATGGTGGCGCCCGCGCACCAGGCGGCGCTGCGCCTGACCATCTGGGACGTGCTCCTGCCCCTGGCCATGGGCGCGGGGTGGTGGCTCATCGTTCGATACATCTATCGAAGCGTGCCCCAGGAGTTGACACACCCCTACGTGTGGAGGCCTACCGATGGGCCGTCATGAGCCGGACGACATCAACACCCACGCCCTCGGACGTCTGGTGTTGTGGCTCGCCATTTCCCTGCTCCTCTTCGGAACCGTGCTGGCGGTCTGGCAGGTCCACATGGATGCGCGGGCGCCGTTGCAGAGTCTCCCGGTCGGTCCCCTGCCCCCCACGCCGCGGTTGCAGGATCGGCCGCGGCTGGACCTCGCCCAGGTGCAGCACGACGCGGCCGCGCGTCTGAACGGCTACGGGTGGGTAGACAAGGCCAGGGGGACCGTACACATCCCGATCGGTCAAGCCATGCGGCTGGTAGCACAGGAGGAAGCGAAATGAAGTGGTTGGTGGTATTTTTGTGCCTGGCCACGGCGGCCTGGGCCGACCGGCCCCCCATCACCCAGGCGGTCGGGCTGGATGAACATCTGGACGGGCAGTTGCCGCTCTCCGCACCGTTCGTCGACGAGACGGGACGGCGGGTGACGCTGGGCAGCTTCTTCGGCACTCAGCCCGTCGTGCTGGTGTTTGCCTGGTATGAATGTCCGGGTCTGTGCTCGGAGGTCCAGAACGGCGTGGTCCAGTGCATCACAGACCAGCCCCTGGTGCCCGGCAAGGACTTCCAGGTCGTCACCATCAGCATCAATCCCAAAGACACTCCGGAGCTTGCCGCCGAGCGCAAGCGACTGACCGTGTCTCGCTACGGGAGCGGTGGGGAGGGCTTCCACTATCTGACGGGCGACGCGAGGGCCGTCGCGACGGCGGCTGGTTTTCGCTACGTGTACGATGCCAAGACTCAGCAGTATGGGCACCCGGCCGGCATCATGGTCTGCACGCCGCAGGGCCGGCTGGCCCGATACCTGTATGGGGTTCGCTATAGCTCCAGAGATCTGAAGTTCGCCCTGGAGGAGGCGTCGCACGGGCGTATCGGTTCACCCGCCATCAGGCTGGCGCTTCTATGTTTCCAATACGACCCGAGCACCGGCAAGTACGGTCTGGCCATCATGCGGATCTTGCGGGTCAGCGGGGCCATGACGTTCCTCAGCCTGGGGTTGTTCGCCTGGAGGCATCGTGGTTAGCCAGCTTTTTCCAGAGGCCGCCGCCACCAATGCGATACAGGAAGACACTGCCTTTCTCGTGGTGATGGGCGTCTGCCTGTTCTTCTTTATCCTGGTGGTCGTCGTCATGACGTACTTCTGCGTCAAGTATCGAAAAGGATCTTCCGCCGACCGTACGGGCGACGTCAACTCATTGCCGTTCGAACTGACGTGGACCGCCATTCCCACGCTGATTGGCATGGGTTTGTTTTTGATGGGCGCCAGCGGCTACCACGACCAGAAGGCGCCTCCCCCCGATGCCATGGAGATTAACGTCGTGGGCAAGCAATGGATGTGGAAGATCCAGCATCCTGAGGGCCCTCGTGAAATCGATGAGCTGCACGTGCCCGTCAATCGTCCCGTCAAGCTCCTCATGACCTCGGAAGACGTCATTCATGACTTTTTCATCCCGGCGTTCCGGATCAAGTTCGACGTGCTGCCCGGCCGGGTGACCACGGAGTGGTTCCAGGCCCTCAAGGTGGGGGAATACCACCTGTTCTGTTCGCAGTATTGCGGTTTCGATCACAGCGAGATGACGGGCAAGGTCGTGGTGATGGCACCGCAGGACTACCAGCAGTGGCTGATTCACGGATCCAGTGGGCCGTGGCCGGTGGCGCCGGTGGTGCCATGAACTATCTCAACCACCAGCAGTCGATCCGTTCGTGGCTTCTCACTACCGACCACAAGCGCATCGCGTGGCTCTACATGATGTCGGTCACGGTCTTCTTCGTCATCGGAGGTCTGGCAGCCGCCGCCATGCGCATCGAGCTGCTCAACCCCAAGGGGATGTTCTTCGACAACGAGAGCTACAACAAGCTCTTCACCATCCACGGCGTCACCATGGTCTGGTTTTTCCTCATTCCCAGCATCCCGGCGGTGCTGGGGAACTTTCTCATTCCCATGATGGTGGGGGCCCGTGACGTCGCCTTTCCGCAACTGAACCTGGCGTCGTGGTACTTCTTCATGGCCGGTGGCATCTGCACCCTGTATGTGCTCATTTCGGGCGGCGTCGATACCGGATGGACGTTCTATACGCCCTACAGCAGCTCGTATTCCAATACACACGTGGTGGCGACGTGCTTTGGCATCCTCCTGGCCGGATTCGGGTCCATCTTCACGGGGCTGAACTTCATCGTCACCATCCATAAAATGAGGGCGCCTGGGCTGACGTGGTCGCGACTTCCCATCTTCTGCTGGTCGCTCTATGCCACCAGCCTGATCCTGGTGCTGGCCACGCCCGTGCTGGCCATTCTGCTCATGTTGTTGATGGCCGAGCGCTTGTGGCACGTCGGCATCTTCGATCCCGCCCTGGGCGGCGACCCCTTGCTCTTCCAACACCTCTTCTGGTTCTATTCGCACCCCGCCGTGTACATCATGATCCTGCCCGGCATGGGGGTGGTGAGCGAGATCATCCCGTGCTTTGCTCGTCGGCCGCTCTTCGGCTACAAGTTCGTGGCCGGCGCCAGCATAGCGATTGGCTTCCTGGGCTTTCTGGTGTGGGGGCATCACCTGTTCGTGGCCGGTCAGTCGGTCTTTGCCTCCACCGTGTTTTCGTTCCTGTCTTTCCTGGTGGCGGTGCCCTCTGCCATCAAGGTGTTCAATTGGACGGCCACGCTTTACAAGGGCAGCATCTCGTTCGATACCCCCATGCTCTATGCGCTTGGATTTATCGGGCTCTTCACCATCGGAGGCCTGACCGGGCTTTGCCTGGCCACCCTGTCGGTCGACATTCACGTACACGACACCTACTTCGTCATTGCCCATTTTCACTACATCATGGTAGGGGGCATGGTCATGGGCTACCTGGGCGGCCTCCACTTCTGGTGGCCAAAGATGACCGGGCGCCTCTATCCGGAGTGGCTGGGCAAACTGGCTGCCGCCACGGTCTTCCTGGGGTTCAACCTGACGTTCTTCCCGCAGTTCATCATGGGGTATCTGGGCATGCCGAGGCGCTACCATATCTATCCCGCAGAGTTCCAGGTGTATCACGTCATGTCGACGGCCGGGGCGTCCATCCTGGGGGTGGGTTACCTGTTGCCCTTGATCTATCTGACGTGGTCGATGCGATATGGCGAGAAGGCCGGCGCCAACCCGTGGCAGGCGACGGGGCTGGAGTGGACGACGGCCTCGCCCCCTCCGCCCCACAATTTCGACCTGGTCCCGGTGGTGATGTCGCCGCCCTACCAGTATTCAGCGGTCGGCATGGTGGCACAGAATGCGGGGCCGCTGCAACCCGTCGAGCGTCAGCCTTGGGAGGTATAGCGATTGGACGCCGTATTCGAACAGTTTGAAGAACCCGCCCAGCAGTCTCACGCGTACGAGCTGGGTCTGTGGGTGTTCCTCATCAGCGAGGTCATGATGTTTGGCGGCATGTTCACGGCCTACTGCGAATACCGCCATGTCTATTACGAGGCGTTTCGAGTCGGGTCCCAGCACATGATTCTATGGGCGGGTACGGTCAATACGGCCGTGCTGCTGACGAGCAGCCTGACCATGGCGCTGGCCGTGCACCAGAAGGCGGAGCGACCGGCCCGCTGGCTGTGGCCGACGCTTCTTATGGGGCTCGTCTTCATCGGCATCAAGGCCTACGAGTATTACTCCCACTATATCGACCACTTGTTTCCCGGGGCCACCTTCCATCTGGCCGGCGCCCCGACCGGCACCGAGATCTTCTTCCTGCTGTACTTCCTCATGACCGGGCTGCATGCGTTCCACTTGACCGTCGGATGCGGGGTGGTGACGTGGATGGCCGTGAGTGCCCGCCGGCCGCTGGACACGCTGGGACGGACCCGGGTGGAGATGCTAGGCCTCTACTGGCACTTTATCGATATCGTGTGGATCTTTCTCTATCCCCTGCTGTACCTGGTTGGAGGGGGCCTGTGAGCGGTCCGTCGGTGGGCACCATGGTCAAGGTGTGGGTGGCCCTCATGGGGCTGCTGCTGGCGACCTTCGGCCTGGCCCACCTGAACCTCGGACCGTTCAATACGGCCTGTGCGCTGGCCATTGCCGTCGCCAAGGCCGCTTTAGTGATGGTGTTCTTCATGCACTTGAAGTTCCGCCCGCAGCTCAGCAGCATGTTCAGCGTGGTGGGGTTCATCTGGCTCGCCCTGATGATCGTCGGGACGCTCATGGACGTGTCGACCCGCTGGCCCTCGCCGTTCTGGAACGGGTGATGGGCGTAGGTCGGCAAATGTTCGCGGTGGGAGCGAACGTACCCCACGATGGGCGCCTCCCGAAGCGAACAGTGCACTATAACAGCGAAACACAGGGCGCGGTCACTGGACCGAACGGCCGAACGTGGACCGGCAACGGTACTTCCACGACGACCTTCAACCGCCTGAACTTGAGTGCTCAGCAGCGGGGACAAATCTGGCACGTCCTGCCCACTACGGAGTAGTGTCGCTCTTGACATCCCAACATTAACTAGACTAAACTTAGTCTATGAGAATGGTAAACATCCATGATGCCAAGACCCACCTGTCCCGCCTCCTGGAGGAGGTGGCAGGTGGCGAGGAGATCGTCATTGCGAAGGCTGGCAAGCCTGTCGCCCGGCTCTGTCCGATCGCCGAGGTCCCCGTGCGCAAGCCGGGCCGTCTCAAGGGACGGTTGACCATCGCCGATGACTTTGATGCCCCCCTTCCTCCCGACGTGCTAGCGAGCTTTGGTCTGTGAACTTGCTCCTGGACACGCACATTTTCTTGTGGTTCCTGGATGGGTCCCCGCGTCTGAAGGCCTCCATCCGTCAACGAATAGCCGAGGCTGACAGGGTCTACGTGAGCGCGGCCAGTGTCTGGGAGGCCGCCATCAAATCAACGGTGGGCAAGCTCGACACGGGGGGCGCCGACCTGGTAGCCGAGATCGCCCTCAATGGATTCATCGAACTTCCCGTCAGCGGCCGCCACGCCGCGGGGGTCGCTACCTTGCCTGCTATTCACAACGATCCGTTCGACAGGTTGCTGGTCGCTCAGTGCCTGCAGGAACCTTTGCGCCTGCTGACCGCAGATCCGTTGCTGCCTGCCTATTCTCCCCTGGTCGAATTGGTGTGAGAGCGCCAGCCGTTCGAACAGCACGGGGATTCCCTACCAGATGGTTGTAGGATAGATGCTGGCAATCTCGGAGTCGGGGGTCACAAGCGCACAGTTCCTCTGGAGAGCGGTCGCCACGACGGTGCGGTCCGCCGGACCTTTGTGATCCCATACGAGGGCTACAGTTGCCAGAAATAGATCGTCATCACGGGAACGACTTCCACGCCCAATGCTCGCTTCAAGAGGCCCACATACTCAGCCCCAGGCAGAGGCAGAGATAGTTTCCCCCGGCACTTCGCAAACGCCCGCCACACCTCCGCCGCGGATCAGTAGTAGCAATGCCGTTCGATATATAAGAAATTTTCCCGCTGGGGGAAGATATATGTTCACGGAAGTGGCGTTTCTTCCCAGATATGGAAGGCTCATGGGTGTTGGGCCTTCTGTAACACGGACGCCCAAATGGCGTAGCCTTTATCGGACGGGTGGAACTGGTCCTCGGCGTAGAGCCACGGGTCGACCTTCGGATCCAGCTTGCCCTGGTTGTAGATGTCGACGATGATCACGGTCGACGGCATCTCCTCCCGCAGGATACGGTTCTCCGCCGCTGCCCGCATGCCGACCAGCGTTCGATATCCGATCGGCAGAGCGGGCACCAGGCTCATGTCAGGCGCGGTGAACACAAACGTGTGCCCCGGCGGACGGGTCGCCAGGTACGCGGCCAACTTACGCATATCCGTCCGATAGGACGCCAGCGACGTCAAGTGCGTGGCGTCGTTGGCCCCGACTGACAGGACCATGTCCTCGTACACCAACCGCCGTACGAAGGTCAACTGGCCGACGACATCGTGCAGGCGGGCCCCCACTATACCGAGGTTAGCCCAGCTGGGGAAAGTAGCGTCTGAACTGGCGGGCCAGACCAACGAGTACTCATACGATGATCCCATACCCACGGCAGTGCTATCGCCGATAACCAGCAGACCCCAGCGAACCTCATATGGAGGATCTTCGTGGGAGGATAATCTCTGGGCGATATACTGCTCGTTACCGGTGTTCCGTCCGTCCGGTAGCCAGCTTGCACGGGGGAGCACCGAGGTCTCATACTCATGGGTCCAAAACCCCACCCACGCCGCCGCGGCCGCTGCCAGCAGCAGAGCTCCCGTCCCCACCACGAACGCCAGGCGGCGCCACCGCACAGTATTACTCGGCGGTGCTCGCCGCGGGCAAGCGAGCGCCGACGCTCCCCTCCCACAGCGTCCGGGTGATGACCTCGATGAGGCCCGGCAACGTCTCGTGCTGCAGAGCCGAGATCATGATGCCCCCGAAACGCTCCCGTACCTCCTCGACCTCCTCCGGCGACACCAGGTCGCACTTGTTGAAGACCACCAACTGCGGCACCGCGTCGATGGCCAGATCCGACAGGATCTCGTTGACCGCCGCCATCTGGTTTTCCCGGTCGGGATTCGATATATCCACCACGTGCAGGAGCAGCGTCGCCTCCCGCAGCTCCTCCAGGGTCGCTCGGAAGGCTGCCACCAGGTCCTCGGGGAGGTCCTGCATGAACCCGACCGTGTCGGCCATGACGACTTCCCGCTCTTCCGGGAAGCGTACCCTCCGGGTGGTCGGATCCAGCGTCGCGAACAAGCGATTCTCGACGAATACGTTGCTGTCGGTCAGCTTGTTGAACAACGTCGACTTGCCCGCGTTGGTGTAGCCGACAATCGACACGACCGGCAGCCCCGCCCGTTGGCGAGACTTTCGCCGCTCGTCCCGCCCCTTGGCCAGCGACTTGATCTCCTTCTCCAGCGCCGTGATGCGATCTCGCACTCGCCGCCGCAAGACCTCCATCTTGGTTTCGCCAGGGCCTTTCAGACCGATACCGCCCGTGATCCTTGACAAGAAGTCATCCTTCAACACCAGTCGAGGCAGCGAATACTTGAGCTGCGCCAGCTCCACCTGAATCTTGCCTTCCCGGCTGTGCGCCCGGCGGGCAAAGATGTCGAGGATCATCTGTGTGCGGTCGATGACCTCCAGATCCGTCATTTCAGCAATGGCCCGCACCTGCGACCCAGACAACTCCCGGTCGAAGATCAGCATGTCGGCATCCAACTGCAGGCAACGGATGAAGATCTCCTTGAGCTTGCCCGGCCCGACCAGCGTTCGAGCGTCCACTCGCTGCCGCCGCTGCATGACTCGATCCAACACCTCGATACCTGCCGAATCGGCCAGCGCCGCCAGCTCTTCCATGCTGTCGTGCGCTTGTCGCACGGAATCCGCGCTCACCCCGATCAAGACCGCCCGTCTCGTCCCGTGGTCGACCGCCCGGGTGCGGGCCTCCGCCGCAAACTCCTGTTCCAACGATTCGATAAATTGCTGGAAGTCCATGGAGGTCAACTGGTGCACGCTTTGCGGTCCCTCGACGACCCACGGTTCTCCCTCAAAGGCCCCAGGCCGAAGATGCGCCACGCTGGCCGTCCCCGGCAAGCCGTTGTCGAGCGCCTGGATGGCCACCATCAGGTCGAACCGCAATAACGCCAGGTCGGTGAGGTCATCCTGGTTGAGCGGGCTGGCATCCAGGTGCGTGTGGACGACCCGCAGGCCGCGAAAACGGATGCGGCCCACCCGGTACCGCCCCATCTCGGCGATTTCAATGCCTTTGGCGTCTCCCACGATGACGGCCTCGACGTTGCCCCGCCGATCCATCAGGAGCCCCAATTGCCGGCCCATCTCCCGAGACAGCTCGGTCATGGAGCGGGCCAGCTCGGGGCTGACGACCACATCCGGATTCACCCGCCGCTGGTAGAGCTTTTGCAGGCGGGTCTGTACGCTGGGCTTGAGCCCCTTCAGGTTGCCTTGGACCTTTTGAATAACACGACCTCCTATCTCCAGGCCAGTAGTGGAACTTCCATCTCCTCCGGGTCCATCCCCCCGTGGCGTCCGATGGCGTCTCTCTCATCGTTGGACCACGGGTAGATGAACTTCCAGTTCGGCTCGGGCACCAGCACGAAGTGGCCGATCCTCGACCGAGCCTCGGGATGAGCCCGTCCCTCGCCAAACCAGCCCTCATCCAACGCCTGGGACGACAAGACCCGGCGCGCGCAATGCCCGAAGTGCTCGTCCACGTACCCCGCGACCTCGTCCACCGCGTCCGCCCGCGGATACAGGTACACCAGTCGGGCGTCGCCACAAGGAGGCGTCAAGAGCAACCGCATCAAGCGGCCGTGGTCTCTGAGGTTCACGGTCTGCGCCGAGCTGGTCTGGACATGGCCGTGATCTGCCGTCAACAGAAACAGCACGTCGTCCCGCTTCCAGTCGGCCACCGGACCCAGACAGAACGCCAGGCCATCCAGGGCCGCTTCGGTGTACCCCGACGCCGGCCCGTATTGATGTTGGATGACGTCCATCTCGTCCCAATACAAGTGCACGTACCCCGCGTTTTGTTCGATACGTTCCTGGAAAAACGGAAACGCGTCGTGACAGGCCGAGTAACCTTGCACGTCTGCCCCCCGATACAACATCCTCGACAGGGCCGACCCTTTGTAGCCTCGCCAGATACAGACGGTGCTGGCCACCTGCGCGGCCTTCAGCTTCTGATAAAGGCTGGGCAGAGCGATAAAGTTGGCCAGATTGACGTGGTTGGCGTTGAATTCCCGGCCGCCGATGCTGGGGCTGAACTGGATCATGTTGCCAATGAGGCCGACTTCGCGCAAGAACATCTTGTAGCCCAGCAGGCCATGCTGGGCGGGTGCCCGCCCGGTCGCGAAGGTAGCCAGCGCGGCTGCGGTCGTCGACGGCAACACCGTGGTCAGCTTGCGCAAGACCCCTCGCCGCTCACAGCGATGAAAGGCGCTGTCGGGATGGCGCTCCATCCATCTCGTCAGCAATCGATAGCCGAGGCCGTCGACCAGGATAAACGCTACGGTGCGCACCCCCGAGACCAGCGCCTCGGGCAGGCGTTCACGCAACGGGACAAAGTCGTGGGCCACGCCGAGCGCGTCACAAACGACGGCCGCGATCGACGTAATGCAGCCCCCTCCGTAATCCGGAAGCAGACCTACAGCCAATCCTCCCGGGTCATGACGAGGCGGAGCTTGCGGAGCGCGTCTTCTTCCTTCTGGCGGATGCGCTCTTTGCTGATGCCGAACTCGTCAGAGATCTCCTGCAGGGTGCGAACCGTGCCGTCGACCAGGCCAAACCGCATGGCCAGGATCTTCCGCTCCCGTTCGCTCAGGTTCTGCATCAGGGTGGCCAGTTCTGTCGGCATGATGTAGGCATCTTCGTCGCCCTTGGCCGCCACCATGTCGCCCAGGCAGGTCTCTTCCTCGCCGAGCGGGGTTTCCAAGGAGACCGGCTCTTGCGCCACGGCCAGGATCTCCTTCAGCCGGTCGACCGCGACGCCCTCCATCTCGGCGACCTTGGCGTCCACCCGCGGATCGTCGTCGGCCAGTTCGATCTTCAGAGACTTGGAAAGCTTGCGACGGATCTTGTCCCGACAGACGGGGAACAGCACCTTGCTGGTCTCTTGGATGGGCGGCGCCTTGCCGTGCGCCTGGGTGTGGCGGCCGGCAATCTGCAGGAAGCGCTGGAAGGCCTCGGCGATGTGGACAGGCAGCCGGATCATGCGGCCCTGGTTGGCGATGGACCGGATGATGGACTGGCGGATCCACCACGTGGCATAGGTGGCAAACCGGCAGCCGCGGTTGTCGTCGAACTTCTCGACCGCTTCCATCAACCCGAGGTCGCCCTCCTGGATGAGATCCTGGAAGGTCATGCCCAGACCCATGAACTTCTTGGCGATGCTGATGACCAGCCGCAAGTTCGCCTGGATGAGGTCCCGCTTGGCCCGCTCGTCGCCGTCGGCGATGCGGATGGCGAGATCGCGTTCCTCCTCGGCCGTCAGCAGCTTGATGCGGTAGACGTCTTGAAGATAGGCCGTGAGGCTGTTGATGTCGGTGTAATTGATGCTCTCGCTGGGGGCCTTGCGTCCCCGCGGCTTGCGAGCCGGGGCGGGCGCTGGCCCGCCTTCCGCAGTCTCGGCCTCATCCTGTGGCGGGATCAGCCGAAGGCGCGAGGCACGATTCTTGAGGCCGGGATTGGATGGAGAAGAGGACGTCGAAATGGCAGCACCCTCAAGAGCGTACATGAGTTTACACCTCTAACCCATCTTACACCACGGGGTCGAGGCTCGGATCATCCCCGGGTATGAAACGGGCGATCCATCGACTGCTACCAATTGAAAAGAATTCTGCAGGGAAGAGCCCTTGGCGAGAGTCCTGAACGGCCTGAGCAAACTCCCCTGCTCGGATGTCAGAAAAATGCGTTAGCCTTTCTTAACAAGCCACCCCTGCGCCAGGTTTCACCCATTGTAGCCAAACTTTCGCTCGGCTGGAAGGGCCCAACCTCAGGACTTTGAACGAACGGCCCCAACCGCCCAACGAGCGAGGTACTCCACCCCGAGAAGCAGGGCCAGAGCCGCCAGTCCGGACCAGTCCATGTGGCCTGCGCCCACCGCGCTCACCGGCAAGAACGAGAACGGATGCATCAGCGCCCGCCCCGGTCCGGTCAACTGGGGCAGTCGATAACCGCAGAGGTCAACGGCCATGGTGACCACGACGGCCAGGTCCAGCAAACGCATGACCGTGGTCCCGGCTCGCCCGGCTCCTTCCAGCATGCGTTGGGCCAGGCCTCCCACCTGGCGGACGGTCGCGATCTCAGCTCCCTCAAAAGCCGGTTCCCGGCCGAAGGTATCCAGTCTGTCTGCTTTGGGTGTCATGTGGTGTGCGCCTCCTGATGACCCCAATATAGCAGATTTATGTTTCGATATTAATGGTCCGAACAGCCTAACACCGGGTAGTCCAGAAGACCTAGTTCTGTCAGGTCGCCTTGTGCATGGCGACGAGGCGGAGGGCGTCCAGCCGGGGCTCCGCTTTCGATAGACATTCAAGCACCCGCAGCATGCGACGGCGGTGGGCTTGCACTTCCTTCTCAGACACGGTAGGGTTGATGCGGTGCAGCGACTCCAAGCGCTCCTGCTCGGCCGACAGCACCTCCCGAGCGCGTCCGAGCGCTAGCAGGCGGCGCTGCTCGACCGCGTCGGCAATCTGCTTCTCGGCGGACGCGACCAGAGGCGGAAACTGCTCATGCAGCCACCCGGCATAGCGAGCGAACCCTTGGTGGCCGACCGCCGCCAGGCGGGCCTCACGAGAGACAACCTCCTGCGCCCACGCGCGAGCCGGCATGCCGCCGCCATCCAGCGCCACTTCGATCGGGGTCGGAGGCAGGTAGCGGGACAGTTCGAGAGATTCTGGGCCGGTGGCTTCCAGCACGAACAAGAACTGAATCAAGAGGCCCTGGTCCCGAGCCTGCGAGTCGATACACACCGAGGCTCGCCCATGGCTTTCATCGAGGATGAGGCCCAGGGCCCCCTCGACCAGCGGATGGTCTCGGGTCAGGAACGCCAGGTCTTCCCGTTCCAGCGCCACCTGTCGCTCGTAGGTCGCGCCCAGGCCATCCGGCGGCAGTCCGGGGAACACTTCGACAAACATCAGATCGCCGGGCTTGATGACCCGTCGACCCCGTCGATCGAGAATGTCCTCGTTGACGCCAAACCGCTCCAACACCCGGCTCATGTAGGAGGCGAGAGCATCATCCGCATCCACGTCCTGGACGGCAGCCACCAGGGCTTCGCCGCGTTCGACATCAAAGGAGTTGAGGTCGACCAGCGTGTCCACGTTCTCCTGGATGTCCTGCTCCACCCGCATTCGGGTCTGTCGGGTCTCCTCGAGGAGGGCCAGAAGCTGCTCTTGCCGATCCGCAGCCCCTGCCCGAAATGCTTCCATCACCGTATCGACTCTGCCGCCGAGCGCCATCATGACCTGCTCCGCGCCCGTCAACGGCTGGGTGAAGCTGTCCAGACCCCGCTCGTGCCAGGCGAAAACCACCTCGGATGCCTGGTCGGGCTGCCACAAGGCATGCACGTGCACGTCGTGCTCCTGTCCGATACGGTCGAGTCGTCCGATGCGTTGTTCCAGAATGTCAGGGTCGACTGGCAGGTCCCATAGCACCAGGTGATGGGCGAACTGGAAGTTACGGCCCTCGCCCCCGATTTCGTTGGACAACAGCACCCGGGCACCGTCGGGGTCGGCGAACCAGGCGGCCTGGCGGTCCCGTTCGATGAGCGACAACCCGTCGTGGAAGATGGCGGTCGGCATCGCGGTGTGCTCCCGCAAGCCCTCTTGCAGGTCGATGACGGTCGACGTCTCCTTGGCGATCAAGAGCACCTTGGCCGACGCCTCCTGGCGGAGAAACTCCACCAGCCAGCCCAGCCGCTCCCCCAGCTCCAGCGAAACCGACTGCAGCACTCGTTTCGGAAACCCGTGCAGGCGGGCGCGCCGGTTGCGCACCAGCACGCGACCGGTGCCGTGGCGGTCGATCAGGGCCGACAGCAACGCTTCCCGGTCGCCGGCCACCATGCCCTGCAGGGCTTTGTCCTCCGGCCATGCCTGGCGCAGCGCGTTCGATACCTGTTCCGTATCGATCTGCCCTTCGGCCAGGTGGCGAGCCACCGCCGTCACCGGCCGCAACTGCGTCAGCTCCTGTTGAAACGCCTCATAGTCGGAAAAACGGTCGGGATCCACCAGGCGCAAAAGCCCGAACTCTGTTTCATAGCCCCGCCGCTGCGGGGTGGCGGTGAGGAGCAACAACCCACGGCTCCGGGCGGCGAGCCGCTCGACAGCTTTATAGCGCCGACCAGCGCCCTCTTTCTGCCAGCCCAGGTGGTGGGCTTCATCGACGATGAGCAGGTCCCATCCCGCGGCTGCCGCCTGCATCAACCGCTCCTTGTGTTTTGCCACCAGCTCCAGACTGCATAGTGCCAAAGGCGTGGTCTGAAACGCCGACAGGCCTTCCTGTTCCAAAGCCTCGCAACGCCCCTCGTCGAGCACCGTGAACATGGCGTTGAAGCGCCGGTACATCTCGGCCAGCCACTGATGCACCAGGTTGCGGGGGGTGAGCACCAGCACCCGATTGGCCCTGCCCACCGCCCGCAGCGCACAGAAGATCAGACCGGCCTCGATGGTTTTTCCCAGTCCCACCTCGTCGGCCAGGAGCACGCGGGGTCGCTCGCGTCGGGCGATCATGTCGGCGATATACAACTGATGCGCCAAGAGCCGCACCCGAGCCCCCGAAACCCCGCGCACCTCGCTGCCCAGCGTCTGGCTCCTCAACGCCCACCCGTCCCGCCGCAAGCCGTAGTCGCCCGGCGGGGCGAGCTGGCCGGCCAGCAACTGGTCCACGGCGTGGGCGGCGGCCATCTGCGCCGCCAGGTCCCGCTCGTGCAGCACCTGGTTGGCCTCCCCGAGGTAGACCAGCAGGCCCCCCTCATCGCGCACCCCGGTGATCTTGAAGCGGGTGCCCTGCCGCCCAACGGCTTGCTGGCCCTTCGCCAGCACCAGTCGGCGGAGCGGGGCGGTGCGGATGTTGTACAGTCGAGTCACGCCGGAGGCTTCAAACGCCACCTCGACGGTGCGATGATCGACGATGCGAACGATATTGCCGATGCCCAGGTCGGGCTCGGCTTCGTTGACGACTCGTTGCTGCGGTTGCCAGGACATGGGTGCCAGGGGTTCGGCCTGGAAGGACCCGCCCCTTCGCAACGTGGAACCTTCGGGCGCCAAATCAACTGCAAGTGAGGACGTCACAATGGCCATCAGCACCACCACCAAGCGCATCTACAATTTCTCGGCGGGGCCCGCCACTTTGCCCCTGCCGGTGCTGGAGGAGGCGCAGCGCGATCTCATGGCGCTGCCGGGGGCGGGCGCCTCGGTGCTCGAAATCAGCCATCGCTCGCCGACCTTCGACAAGATCATCGGCGACGCCGAAGCCGACCTGCGGCACCTGCTCAACATTCCCGACAATTACGTGGTGCTGTTCTTGCAGGGCGGGGCCACGCTGCAGTTCTCCATGGTGCCTGTCAACCTGATGCGGGGTCGGCCGGCCGACTACGTCAAGTGTGGGACATGGTCGAAGAAAGCCATGGACGAAGCCAAGAAGGAAGGCGAAGCCCGGGTCGTCTGGGATGGGTCCGCTGACAAGTTCAACCGCATGCCGGAAGCCTCGGAGATCAAGGTCAACGCCGACGCAGCCTACCTCCACGTGACGTCCAACGAGACCATTGAAGGCGTGGAGTATCACACCGACCCGCACCTGCCCGGTGCGACGGTCGTCTGCGACGCCTCCAGCGACTTCCTGAGCCGCCCCATGGACGTCTCCCGCTACGGCCTCATCTACGCCGGCGCCCAGAAGAACGTCGGGCCCGCCGGCGCCGTCATCGTCATCATGCGGAAGGACCTGCTCGAGGGCACGCCCGCCAAGCTCCACACCATGCTCGACTATAAGGTCATGGCCGACAACAAGTCGCTCTACAACACGCCGCCGGTCTTCACCATCTACATGGTGGGGCTGGTGCTGCGCTGGCTCCGCACCGAGGTCGGCGGCCTCCCGGGCATGCTCAAGAAGAACCAGGAGAAAGCCAACCTGCTGTACTCTGCCATCGATCGCTCCGGCGGCTTCTACAAGGGGCACGCCCAACCGCAGAGCCGCTCGCTCATGAACGTGACCTTCCGCCTGCCCAGCGAAGAGCTGGAGAAGAAGTTCGTCAAGGAAGCGGAAACCCGCCACATGGACGGCCTCAAGGGGCACCGCTCGGTGGGCGGCATCCGGGCCTCCATCTACAACGCCTTCCCGTACGAAGGCGTGGAGGCGCTGGTCGAGCTCATGGACGAGTTCCACCAGAAAAACAGCTAGAGGCGGCCACGGCCCCTGCCGTGGGCAGAAGTGTAGTCGATCTACTATCCTGGATCCGGGGGGACGCCTCTCAATATCTCGTTGAGATTGTCCCGCACGTAGCTTGCATTCGCTGCGCCCGCGTCGCGCGCCAGCACTTCCGAGAGCCCTATGCCAGCCGCCATCAGGATCAGCGCCTCCTTCGTATCGGACGCGGGAGATGTGAATCGAGCCATGTATGGGCTCTGCACCGAGACGCGGAGCCTCACCTCCCGCGGGTTCGGACCGGCCGGCTCGTCATGCAGCAGTTGAAGCCAGTCCGTCTCGCCCGGGTCCGTCCCCAGCTCCAGGATCACTTTGACAGGACGGCCATTCACCATGAACTCAAAGATCCGGCTCGCAAGACTAGCGCTCTTGGCTGGACGACCATCCAGCGGTACCGATACAGGCGCTGTCTTGCGGGGCGCTTCAGGGACGGCCACAAATGGCTTTATCTGCTCGGGCGTCTGCGATATCGGAGTGCCTTCCCAGGGCTGCAGCACCATGGTATCCGCCACCTTGCGGATGGCCTGCGATACGGCCTGCATCGTCTGATATCGCTCGTCCGGATCCTTCCTCAGCATTCGGTCGACCACGTCTGCCAGCTCGGCCGGAAGATCGGGATCCAGCTCCGTGATCCGCGGGGGGTCCTTCATCATGTGCGCCGCGATGACCATGGTATTCTCCCCTTCGAACGGGGGACGACCGATCAACATCTCGAACAGAATGACGCCCATCGAATAGATATCGGATCGCATGTCGGCGTTCTTGGCGTCCAGATGCTCCGGAGACATGTAGGCGGGCGTGCCCATGGTCGTGCCTTTGCGAGTGAGTTTTCCCTTGGCCAGCATCTGCTTGGCAAAGCCGAAGTCGCCTATCTTCGCGACGCCGTCATGACTGACCAGAATGTTCTCCGGCTTGAGATCGCGATGGATGTAGCCGCGCTCGTGCATGAAGAACAGCCCATCGCAGGCCTGGAGAAAGATTTCGAGGGCCTGGGCGACCGGCATTCTGGGATTGAGCATGGGGCGCAGCGACGACCCGTCAACGAATTCCAGCAGCATGTACGGCTGCCACTTGTACTTGCCGCCGCCCAACACCGCCACGACGTTCTTGTGCCGCAGGTCCAGCATGGACTCGTTGTTGAAGCGGAGGGTGACTTCGGCGACCTTGTCGTCGATATACTCCTGGCGGAGGATCTTGAAGGCCACCACCTCTCCCGTGTCCTGTCGAAAGGCGCTGAAGACCTCGGCAAAGTTGCCTTCGCCGAGAAGGGCCCCCAGGAAGTAGCCGTCTACCGTAGCATTGAGCAGGTTGGTTCGATAGGCCCGCATTTCCGCCGCTCGCTTCAAGCTGCGGAGACCGAGCCGTCGCAGCAGATACCACAGAATGGCAACCACGACCACGACCGCGAGCGAGGTGACGGCGATCCACATGCCTATTGG
>DASYBA010000228.1:0-15130 GCA_036501005.1 Candidatus Xenobia bacterium
GCCCGCAATCATCACGCCCGCCGAGGCCAGCTTGACGACCCCGCCAATCTGCTGTGCCCGGTCGTGGCCCTGGCTGTTGATGCCTTTGCCTTTGCCGCGGTAGACGTCGGTAACCCCTTTGAAGATGGCCGCCCCGCCGCCCGTGTAGCCCGCCACCAGGCTGCCCCCGATGGCGGCTGCACCGCTGCCTACGACGACGGCCAGAGGCGCCAGACCCATGGTGCCCACCGCCAGTCCAATCCCCATCAGGGCGGTGATGGCGCCGTACACGGTGGAGAGGGCCCCCGTGGCGATCTGGTTGAGACCCGACCCAACCTCCGGCCCGCTGTGGGCCCGGGCCAGCTCGCTGACCCCCAAGGCGATGCGGGCTGGGCCCGCAATGGCGCTGGTGATAGGGTCGGTGGCTTGAATAACCTTCAGAAGCTTCTGCTCCCGCTTCGGAATCGGGCCCCGAGGGGTGCTGCTGGAAATCGTTGGCATTGCGATCCCATCATAGGTGTTCCGCTTTGCGAGCGAATTGACAACACGTAAACAGTTTTGTTCCAGGAGGTGCGAATGGCGCCTCGAAGCGACGCATCCTATGTACCGTCTGTGTCTCCTGGTGTTGTGCCTCCTCTTGTCCTCGGTGGCCTGGGCCGATCCGGTCGTGGAGGTGCTCGGAACGGCTCGGCAGGGAAACCCCATCTTCGTCACGGTGACGGGGGTCGACGAAGGCACCACCGGAGAGGTCCAGTGGGACGGCCGCACGTTCGAGCTCAGCCCGGCCGACCACGAAGGCCGTCTGCGCACGGTCCTGGCGGTACCGGTCGAGATGAAGGCGGGACTCCATCGGCTCGTCCTGGACCTGGGCAACTACCACCACCTCAGCAAGTTCATCACCGTCTCCAGCCGCTGGTTTCCCACCCAGGACATCACACTGCCAGCCTCCACCCTGGCTGGCTACGACACGCCTCGCAACAAGGCCGACGACCAAAAGATCATCGCCGAGCTGGAGAACTTCGATCCGAGGCAGCGGTGGCAGGGCAGCTTTTCCTACCCGGTGCGGGCCCGGGAGAGCACGGGATTCGGCGACCGTCGGCTCTACAACGGATGGAAGACCGGGTGGCACAAGGGCCTCGACCTGGCGGCCGCCGATGGAGCCCCCATCCACGCGCCGGCCAACGGCATCGTGCTTCTGGCCACCCGCGGTCTGGTGAATGGGAACACCTTGGTGCTGCAGCACGGGCTGGGGTTGGGCACCGTGTACCTGCACATGTCGAGCTTCAAGGTGCACGTGGGAGACACGGTTCGCAAAGGGCAGATCATCGGCTATGTGGGCGGAACAGGCGGCTTTGCACCGCATCTGCACTGGGAGGCGCGGGTCAACGGCGTTCCCATCGACCCGCATGCGCTGTTGGAGCTGCCGGCGGCCTGGCAGTAGCATGACCCGGGGGTGGGTGGCGGCCGCGCTGTATGGGGTGATTCTCGCCGCGCTGCTGGCGTGGCCCAGACCACGGCCGGCTCTTCCGCCGCCCCGGCCGCCGGCGGTGGCAGTCACGCCTCCTTCGCCCAGTCCGTCGCCGCAGTGGATGGTGGGCCGCATTCCGGGCGTCGACGTGGCCGACCTGGAGACGGAACTGCAACGGATTCGCGGTTTGTCGTTCGTCCACAAAGTGCCAGCCGCCATCCAGACGCGAGAGCAACTGCGGCAGTTTCTGACCCACGACCCCGACGAGGAACCGCCCGCCCAGGAATGGGCGACGCTGCGGGTGTTCGGTCTCATTCCGCCCAAGTTCGACGTGCAGAAATTCAAGCTGGACCTGCTGACCCAACAGGTCGGGGGCTACTACGATCCTCGCACCCGCCGCTTCAACGTCATCGAGGGGAACACCGGCATGTCCTGGCTTTCCCAACAGTTGGCGGGGTTTATCGGCTACGACGTCACCAGCATCGTGACCATCCACGAAATGGATCACGCCTTGGACGATCAGCATTTCGACATACGACGGATGGAGGAACGACTGGCCAAGGCCCATGACGACGACCGGACGCTGGGCGTGCAAGGGCTCCTGGAAGGCGACGCCACCTGGGTCATGCTCGACTACGCCCTGCAACACATGCCCATGGGGGTGTCGCTCGACACCATGTCGGAAGAGCAGATGGACTTTACCATGCGACAAGCGTCAGGCCAGGCCGTTGATGCGTTGAAGTCCATCGATGGGCAGGCGGTTCCGCTGGTCTACACGCGCATGCTGATCTTCCCCTACTTTACCGGCATGAGGTTCATCCACCATCTGTATCGGCTAGGCGGGTGGCCGCTGGTGAACCTGGCGTGGAGCGATCCCCCGGACACCACCCAGCAGCTCATGCATCCCGAACGATATAGCGGAACGAGAGCCTTTCCCCTGGAGTTGCATTGGAAGCCCGCGGCGGGCGTGTTCAAGGAGAATACGCTGGGCGAATTTCTCATCACGGTGTTCCTGGAGCAACACCTGCACGATGCGATGGATGACGTCGCCCAGCACTGGGATGGAGACCGCTATCGGATCTTCAAGCATGGGGGTCGTCTGTCGCTCTGGTGGATGACGGCGTGGGATGACGCGGTGGCGGCCCGCCGCTTCGAGACGGCGGTGCGCACGGCGTTCAAGACCATGCCGAACCGGCTGCCAGGGGCGTGGAAAGTTGAGCGGCGAGGGCTGCGTGTCGGAGTCATGTATGGCGGGGCGGGACCGGGAATGTGGTCGGCGACCGCCCGTCGTCCCACCCATGCGACCCAGGTGCACCTGAGTGAGGGCGGGCCGTCGTCGATCGGCCAGATGCTGTTCGGGCCCCATCCGTCGCCGGACTTCGTGCGGCGGGGGCCGGAGTGGGTCAGTCCAGGGGCGAAGGTGGCCGTACGGTTTCCGTCGGGGTGGGACGTGGCCAGCCGGGGCTTGCCGGGCCACCTGCTGCTGCGGGCCGATGGGCCTCGGATGGTGGCGTTGTTGCTGTGGACCGTGTCGGCGCCCGACCTCGGCGCGACGCTGGACATGGCGTCAGGGTCGTTCCTGGACACGGCGAAACGGACGGGCATGGGGGTGGAAACGGTGCATGGCGAGACGGTTCAGTGGGCCGAGTATCGAGGGGTGGCCCGCGACTGGAAAGCGCCGGCGCGACTGCGATGGCTGGTGGTGAATCGGCCCGGAACGGCGCTGGTGCTCGGCATGGTGTGGCCCGAGGCCCGGCAGGCCCAGGCCGTTCCCCTGATGCGGGATATCGAACAGAGCCTTCGACCCTATGCTGGGAAGTGACCGGTTCGGGCGTCCCCCGTTTCTCCAGGAGGTGCGCCTGGAGTGGGGCCGGGCGGGGCCAGATGAGTATCCGTGGAACCTGGCGGCCATCCAGCGGTTGTTGCGCATTCCCTTCGATACGGCGGTGACGTTCTTCGTCGGCGAAAACGGCAGCGGCAAGTCGACGCTGTTGGAGGCCATTGCGGCGCAATGCGGGTTCAACCTGCAGGGCGGCGGGCGGAATGCCAACTTCAAGACGCGGGAGGAAGACGTGGCGCTGGCCGACATGCTGGTGCTGTCGTGGCAGCCGAAGGTGACCAGCGGGTTCTTTCTGCGGGCAGAGAGCTTCTTTGACTATGCGACTTACCTGGATGAGATGCAGAGAGAGCGACCGGAAACCCTCGAGCCTTACGGCGGCGTGTCGCTGCACGAGCAGTCGCACGGCGAGTCTTTTTTTGCGCTGTTCAAGCACCGCTTGACCGGCAAGAAGAACTTCCTCATCTTCGACGAGCCGGAGGCGGCGCTCTCCCCGGCCCGCCAACTGGAGTTTCTCGGCATGCTGTATCGAATGGAGCGGGAGCTGCAGTGCCAGGTGCTGATCGCGACCCACTCCCCTATCCTCCTGGGGTACCCCGGGGCGACCATCTGGTCCTTGGACGGGTCTCCCATGCGCCGGGTGCGCTGGGAAGAGACCCGCCACTACAAGGTGACCAAGCGGTTTCTATCGGACCGTGACAAGGTGTTTGCCGAGCTCCTGGAGGAGGATTCGTCGTAGAATCTCACGCACCGCGAGACAACGCGACTCGGAGGCGAGATCGCAGGGAATCCTTCCCGCCGGCGTCCCATATGCGTTGTTCGTTTTGGCAGTCTTTCTCATATCTGGATAGGTCAGGCAAAGGTCTCGCTTGATGCGAACAGCTCTTCCATCCGTTCCAGGAAACGGGCTACGTGGATGCCGTCCATGAGGGCGTGGTGGACCTGCACCGACATCGGCAAGAGCCAGCGGCCGTGGTCTTCGAAAGCTTTGCCCCAGATGAGGCGCGGGATGCTGGCCGTCACCGGCGAGACGGGTTGCAATACGTGCGTGAACTGGATCCACGGCATGCACGATGCGAAGATCCAGTGGTCGCTGCCCATCTGGTCGATTTCGGGGGCGAACGTCTCGGATTCGGCGGCCGCGGCGGCCTGGTAGAATTGATTGAAATTGACGTCGTAGCCCACCTTGCGGACGGCGAAGGCCTCCTCGCCCCCGGGCACGGTGAAGCTGGGATGCACTGCGTCGTGCTCCACCACCACCTTGTCGCGGATGCGCAAGCGGAACGCCTGTACCTCGTTGGCGGCCCGACAGACGGCGTAGACAGTGCCCAGAAACGGCGAACGGGACGCCGCCTTCAAGCGATCGAAGGCGGAGCCGATAGAGATGTTGGCGCCAATCACCAGGTAGGGCAGATCGTAACTGAGAAAGGTCCGATACGTCTCACGCCGCTCCCACTTCTCCATCGGAAAAGGTCGACACCGCACGTGCATGGTCAATCCTTCCGCGCCCTCGCCAGGAAGGCCTTCACCCCGGACCGGCTCAAGCGGAGCCACCAGGTCCGAGGCAATACGCACTTGACCCACCACATGAGCCGTGTGCCGGGGTGGGTCAGGACATAGAATTGCCCGCCTTGCGCCTGCCGCACGATGCGATCGGCGACATCGGTGGCGGTAAGCCCCGACTTCTCCATGAGCCGCTGAGTCATGCCCACCAGCTCGGAACTCGTCTCCCGCATGGCCTCCGGCAGCGCCGTTCGAAAGAAGGCCGGGCACGCGACCACCACCCGCACGCCGGTCTCCGAGAGCTCATTTTGCAGAGACTCGGAGAAGGCTACGACCGCCGCCTTGGTGGCCGTGTAGGCGCTCAACAGCGGGGTGTCGCTCAGGCCCGCCATGGACGCGATGTTGATGAACATGCCACGCCCCTGGCGCTTGAGCCCGGGGGTGAAGACCTTGCAGACCCGCACCACACCGAGGAGATTGACGTTGGTCATCCAGTCCCACAGGTGCATGCCCAACTCATCGATAGCCCCCGCAGCCGCGACGCCCGCGTTGTTCACCACGACGTCGACCCCTCCCCAGCGTTCCGTCAGGGCGTCGGCAACCCGCTGCACGTCTTCTTCCTGGGTGACGTCGCAGCGCAGAAAGAGGGCCCCTTCGCCGAGCGAGGTCTCGGCCGCACGTCCCCGGCCGTCGTCGACGTCGCCGATGCAGACTCGGGCACCGGCCTGGACATAGCGCTGCGCCAAGGCGAGCCCAAGCCCGCTGGCACCCCCCGTAATGAACACTCTCTCCATGCCGCATGCTTACCTGCCGGCGGGATCGTCCCCTGTTGCGTCGTATGTCGGGCCAGCATGGAGCAAGACAGTCAAAATCTCATCGGCTATCTGCAGCACATGGTGGCCACCCTGCGGGAGGCCAACGAGAGCGGGCGCCTCACGCCCGAAGAACAGCAGGCGTTTGGCAAGGTGCAGCAGTCGGTCTACGACCTGTCGAGGCTGTATGCAGAGATCAACGGCTCCACCATGGGGCCGGCGGTCAAGGAGTATATGCTCCGCAGCCTCGAGGCGTGCGCCGGCATGGTCGACGGCCTCACCTGGCTCAGGGAGATGGAGTTCAAGCGCTTCCGCCGCGACGTGCTGGAGCGGCTCAAGAAACTCGAGAATCCACCCGCCCCCGAGCAATTCTTCTAGTTTTGGGCGGCGGGGGTATCCTCAGGTCGGATCCACAGCGTGGCCGACGAGGGCAGCCAACGGTACTGGACACCCAGCGTTTTCAATACGCTCGGCGCGGGCACCCAGGTCATGCCTTTCCAGACACAAGCAGACTCGGCGCTCGACGGGGGGCCGTTGGTGATCGGCAACTGTGCAGTGTGATCCTGCCACTGCAAGGACACCGCTGAATCTGTCGTATCGACTGAGAAGCCGGCCTGTCGCATGACGTCCAGCGAAACCCACAGCGTTCCCGCTCGGCGCATGGGTGCGACATTCGAAGCCACGTCCAGATCGTCGGCTTTCACCACGATGGGGTCCGAGGCGACGTCCATGGCCCGTCCGCTCTCCTGGTCGACCCAGGCCGTGAGACGCTCGGCTGGCACCTGGATGCCCGCCTCACGCAACAGCTCCCGAGTCCGGTCCTCCAGATTGACCCGGCCGTACACGTCGGGATAGACGGCCACGTAGACCCGACCCGTCACCGGGTCGCGGCCGACCTTCACGGGTTGATATTCGATACGCACCGGCATGCCGACGTCGACCTGGTTGTACAACAACCGCTCCAGATCCGGATACATGCGAATACAACCGTGTGAGACGTTCATGCCAATCGCATCGGGACAGGTGGTGCCGTGAATTCCGACCCCGTGGGCCGACAACCCGATCCAGCGATCGCCCAGAGGGTTGATCGGGCCGGGCAGGTACACTTTCTGTGTCAGGTGCGCCCATGCGGGAGGCACCCAGGTGGGGTTCTTGGTCTTCTCGATGATGCGAAACTGGCCAACCGGCGTCTCGAAGTGAGGCCGGCCGAACGCCACCGGATAGAACTTCACGAACTGGCCGTGCCGAAACAGGAAGAGACCGCGCTCGGGAATGTTCAACACAATGCCGTCCCGCGGCGGATCGAGAGGCAGGATGCGGCGCTCCGGCAAGACCAGGGGTACGCCGGCGGCGACCTCGGGCACGTACCCGCCAATGGCGATGCCGTTGGCAAACGCGACATGCTCTAGCGCCAGCCCCGCCTCGTGGGCGATACTTTCAGTCGCCTCCTGCGGTTGGACGACGTGAATGACATCTTGCCCGACCACTGGTGGAAGCTGAGGACGAGCCCATGCACACGTGCCCACTAGCAGCACCAAAACCCATACATATCCGACACGGACCATGCCACGACACCTCTATAACGAATAATAAAAAGGGGTGCCCTCGCGACACCCCTGCGGCGCCCCGCTGCGTCAGCGAGACCGCCCTGGGCGACCCGCCCGATCCATCAAGCATCGAGCGGTCACCCTGCGCTGCGAGCTACTTCAGCTCGTGGTTGCGGAGGACAGTTTTATGGACCTTCTTCAAGGGCGCCACGGTCTTCTGACCCTGCACCTGAATCGTCTGCTGGACTGCAGTCGTCTCCGGCATGGTGGTCGTCGTCACCGTATTGAACGTCTGGACCGGCGCCACCGCCGTGGTGGTCATGGACGCGGTCTGGATGTAGTCCGCATCGACGAAGGCCGAATCGTCAAACGCGACCGGTGAGCCGTGTACCCGGATGATGAGGCCATGTCGGTGGCTGCCGGTCGGGCCGCCGCCGAAGCTGTCATCAAACCGATACAAGCCGGGTTCGGTAAACGTCCACGAGAAGACCTGGTTGGGGGTGATGATGATCGACTGGTTGAAAGAGTGACCATCCATGGGATCTACCGTGTGCGTTCCCACCAGGGTCGGGTCCGCATAGAAGGTGACGGTGCGGCCTGTCGGAATGTCGAGGCGCATCGGATCGAAGCTGGACTGAGGCACTTCAATGAGGCCTCGGTCAAAGCCGCGCGCCACGTCGAGACGAGGCTCCAGCGTGTTGTCATCGGTCAAGCGCACCAGGGTGCGGTTGTTGTTGAGATCGACCTGGTGCTTCAAACCGTCGGGTCCGATCACATAGGTGAACCCTCGGTTGAGCTCATACATGGCTCCGTAGCCCGCATAGTAGTTGTAATGGAACGAATTGTATCGATCGGGTGACATCGGCGCCACGTAGGTGGTACTGGTGTACGCGGTGCTGGCATAAGCCGTTCCGACGTGCCAGACACCCGTCTGATCGTAGAAACCGCCGCTATACGGATTCATGCCACTGTGAAAAATGCCGTTGGAATCGTAGTAACCACCGAGCGGAACGACGGCTGTCGTCGACGTGGTCGTTGTCGTGGTGGTGGTGTCGATGGGAGCTTGGGCACAGGCCGCTCCGGACAACATACAGGCGAGCGAACCGACCAGCAGACCTTGACCCAGAAAATTAGACCACTTTCCCATTTGGGGCGAATCCCTCCTATATCCATATTGGCGCAGGCGCAACGGGGGGCGTGCGAACGCACGGCACGCCAAACATGCAGCCCTCCCGCCGGAGTCTGCAGGCAACGAAGATTCGATATCAGAGAGCCAAGGGAGACCCCTGCCCGTATCTGTCGTTTTCCCTCGCCAGTCACCAACTATATACCCAACTGTCAGACGGACTAACGTATAAAAACACAAAAAGCCGTTCGATAGCCGAACGGCCGTGACGCAAACCAGCTCAGGGGCTAGGAGTTGCCGCGATGCTCCCGGTGCAGGTATTTGCGCAGGTAGTCCTGGATGGCGCGCTGATCCTCCGGCGTGATGCGATCGAAGTGAATGCCGCTCACGGTCCGCTTGAAGATACCAAAATCTTTCTCGTCATCCCAGACGACCGAGCCCTCCACTTGTACAGACGGACCGCCCGTGCCCAACTGCAAGGTGATGTGGGCATGCTCTGAAGGCAGGCGAATGTCGGTCAAGACTCGCATGCCGGTGGCTCCCACCGACAACCCCAGGATGTGCACGACCCGAGCCCCCTCGATGGTGCAAGGCAGGTCGACGTCCGGGCTGATGCGATCGTCGTGCCGGCGTTCGGCGGCCTCTGGGACGATGCGGAGATCGTCATAGGAGGGATCGCCTTCGTTCTTCTTCCGTGGATTCATGAACCGCATTCCTTCCCCATGATCAAGACCCCCACCAGAACCTTCTGATGGGGGTCTCGAGCCGCTTTGCTACCACCAGTCGGGGTAGAACGAGGCGCCCATCAACAGGCGCCCCCACGGGCTCACGCCCCGCAACCCCATGAAAGCACAAGACAGCGGAGTCACACCCACGCCCTTGACGGTCCACCAGACCTTGTTGCCTTTGTCGGTGACGGCATAGCCCCCGCGGATCGGATGCACGACGCTGACGATATGCATGTTCTTGTCGAAGATGTCGTAGTCGTGGGCGACGGCTTCGAGGTAGTAGACGACGTGATGGTTGTGCGGGTTGACCACTTTCCAGTCGCCCCCGACCCCGTTGTAGGTGCCGCTGGGCCCGGTGCCCGCCGGGCCCTCACGATACCAGTGCTCCACCCGATAGACGGCGTCGCCGTCACCGTCGAAGAGCGTATAACCGTTGCCGCCCCCGACCATGGACCAGTGCTCTGGCCCGTTCAGGCTGTAATGCCGAGCGCTGGTGCTGGTCAAGCTGCCCCCCGAGTCGGAGCTCGGGCTGTACACGCTATAATACTCATACGCGCTGGTGGCGTAGTTCAGTTCAGCCCACACCTGACCGTGGCTATTGCGAACCACGACGCGCGGCGGCAGGTTGGTGGTTTCCCGGGTGTCTCGCACCTGCACCTCGGGCATGCCCGGATGCAAGGCCGGCGCGGCCGGGCTCTCGACTTCTGGAGTGTTGGTGGGGGCGGGGGAAGGGGCTGCGGAGGCACCCGCGGTGCCCAACAATAGCAGGCACCCGGCGAACATGGCCCCTCGCCAGGCAGACAGTTTCATGAATCGGCAGACCTCCTTCAAGATGCAAAGCCCGGAGCGAGAAGCGCGACCGGGAGTTTGATTTTTTTTGCAGTTCCGTCGAAGTTCGCAGCAGCTTCGAGGAAATCCTGTGTCGTGCAGCCCCGACCGGAAGGATGAAACACCATGGGCCAGAACCGGGGCCGATCATGAAACTTCGAGCCTTTCTCGGTCTTCTTTTGCTGGGCTCCGGGCTGTGCCAGGCCGCCCAACCGATCGCCACTTCGGCCCTGGCCTTCAGCCCTCAGGGCCGGGTTCTGGCCGTCGGCTACAGCAACGGCATCGTGCTTCTCATGGACGCCCGGTCGCGCCGCATCCTGCGCCGCATCGACGGTCAGATCACCTCCGTCGGTTGCCTGGCCTTCAGCCCCGACGGCCTGACCCTGGCGGCCGGCAGTAACGACCGCACCGTCACCATGCTGGACCTCAAGCAGCCGAAGGCTACGCCGTACAAGACGCCGGCCGCTTCCGACCAGGTCCTGCGGGTCGCCTTCTCACCCAACGGCCGCTTCCTGGCTTACGGCACCTACGACGATCACGTGCACCTGCTCGATGTGGCCACCCACACTGACGTCGCCAACGTGGAGGGCCACTCGCTGGCGTTCAGCCCGGACGGACGATATCTGGTCACTGGGCGGGTCGACGGCCGCATCAACCAGTACGACGTCGCCCACAACAAACTGCTAGGGACGGTCGACACCAAGGGCCGCACCGTCGACAGCATCGTGTTTTCTCCCGACGGCCGCACGTTCGCCGCCACCTGCGGCGACCGGACCATTCGAGTCATCGACAGCGCCACCCGTCGTCAGCTCAAGAGCCTGGACGCGCATGACTTCACGTTGTCCGGCCTGGCCGAGACGCCCGACGGCCACACGCTGGTGGATTGCCTGATGAACGGCGAGGTCCAGGTCTGGAGCATGGCCACCGGCAAGCTGCAGCACACGCTCCACGACCTGCGCATCTGGGGGTGCTGCGTAGCAGTGGGCGATGGCGGCCACCTGGCCGTGGCCGGCAACATCAAGGGGAAGACCGATTTCTGGTCGCTGCCAGACGGCAAGCTGCGAGCGGAGCTGCCGCCTCCCCCCATGAAATGAAAAGAGGCCCCGAGGGCCTCTTTTCATGTCAACTCATTGAGGTGGACCCAGGTAGGGGAACGTCGCGGTTCCGCCTTCGCTGGCATTCTGGTTGGCCGTGGCGGAGGTCGTCTGATGGTTCAGATGATGGGTGGCCGCACCCGCTGACGCGGTGTCGTTGAAGAACACGTTGTCGGACGTGACAGCCCCATCCGTCAACACCGTCAAGGTGGTGTCGATCACGTCGTCTTCCAGCTTACGGCCGGCGCGGGGCATGAGGACGGGAACCGTGCGGCCCAGGGTGGCCGCCGATACGATCGCCCCATTTTCGACGATGGCCGCACCGTTGCCGTATGCGGGGGTACCCACGGGCGAGCTGATGGTCGTGTCGATGCGCATGACGTCAGGGAGGAACGCCCTGACTTCATCCAGCACCCGTTCGCTATCACCGGCCGGGGTGGCAAACGCCGTCAGCGTGGTGGCGGCCTCCGTGCCCAGGGCGGTCAAGGTGATGTTGCCGCCCGAAGCCGACTGGATGACCGGGCCGGGCGGGTTTTGGTTGGCCGGCTGGAGATCGACCTGGGGTTGGGTGGCGTTATAGCCATTCAGGAAGGCGTTGGTGATGAACAACGCTTCGTTGATGCCTGGCCGTCCAAACTGCTCGACCTGGGTGAAAGTCGGGGCGGCGGCCGTCGTCGTCACCACCGGCGTGGGGGCGGGGAAGAACACGAACTGGTTGAGCGACGGGTTGTTGCCGCTGCCGGAACACCCGATCAGCAGAGTGGAACCGCCCAGCACGCCCAAGATGGCGGCGCCGAGCAAGGTTGGCTTGGAAAAATGCTTCACGTCTATCCCTCCTCTCACTGATTGGGCTGTTCGATGGTCGCAAAGACGTCGAACGTATTGAAGCTGCTGTTACCCTGTTGCAGGAAGGCAATGGGCGCCCGGATGACGATGGACAGCACGTTGTAGTCCTTGGTGAAGTCCACCGCAGTCGCCGGGGTACGGAAGAGCGGCGAAGGCACCGGCCCCAGACCTTCCAGGCCGGCTCGCACCCGGAAGAACTGGGTGACGTCAAAGAAGAACGGGTCTTCCCGCAGGCCCGCAAACACCGTCAGAGTCTGCCCGTCCAGCGAATAGGTGCTGGTTCCGGTCGACGCCAGATTGTCGTCCGTCAGGTTGCTGGAGGCTGTGCCGTCGGTGGAGATGCCGGGAATGTCTCGTTGCGTCCGGCCACTGCCCGACGCCAGCGAGGCGGTCTCCAGCGAGTTGAAGTTGGGAGACGCGGTGGGGGCTGCCCCGGTGAAGGGCACCTTGGAGATGGTGATGCCCTGCTGGCCGTTGCTATCCGGCGTGCCAAAGGTGAGGCGGAGCTGGAAATTCGGAGCACCGCTCGGGAAACTGGCACTCCCCACGTTCTGGCCGACGTTGATCACGTAGTTGGCCGTCTGGTTGAAGAAGTATTGCTGACGGGGAACCGAGCGAGGGTTCAGGTTGAGGGCGATGATCAGGTTCGAGTTGTCGGCGGTCACGCCGTCCTGATCGCCTTCCCGGAAGACATACAGGTCCGTCAGGTTGGTATTGCGAGACTTCGTGTCGGTTTCACCGTCATCATGGTCGGAGGCTCGTACGGGAGTGGGTCGAGTGATGGTCAGGGTCCCCGCTACAGCCACCAGAGCCATCGCCAGTGCCGCCAGGGAAAGCTTTTTATTCATGCCATCTCCTTCTTGGTCAGCGTGGTTTGGTTGGGTCCTCTGCTTGAGCCCCCTTCTATTCACAGCGGCCGGCGCGACTCCCTGCGCAGACCGGTGCCCACTTTCTGCTCATGTTGTTGCAATTAGTTGCAACAGCATTCAATGGACGACTTGAACGGCGTTCGGGTCGTAGTACCCCTTGAAACGAGCGTGCGAACGGAGCACGGGATCGTCGTCGATGAACTCCTGCAGGTGCAGCGGGTTGGAGGTGACATGGTCGGCATGCAACTCGTCCGCGGTGGCCTGCAGGTCGGCGCGGATGTCCGGGGTCAGCTCCATCTGCACATCGACGATGGAATGTGCGCGGATGTCATGGTTGGTCGGCAGCACCGCGCCGAGGTCGTGGGCCAGCCAGCCGTCCACCATGGCGCGGTGGGTGGCGATGAAGTAGACCGCGTCTGTGGCCGCGGCCATGAGCCGTTCCGCCCCTTCGCGGTCTCGCTGCAGGAAAACTTCGGCGGCCATGACCGCCTGCGGCTGCCGCGCTTCGTGCAGGACCGGTGAAGCGATGTCCTGCAAGTCCGGATCGGCGGCCATGACGGCCTCGCCCCGACGGGCCGAAGCCAGGAGGTGGTCGGCATCGACCGGCTCATGCGCCGCCGTGGGTACCATCCCCTCAGTTTGCCACGCGGTCAGCAGCCCATCCAGGGCGGTGTCGGGGACCGTCTCGATACGCTTGGGCGGGACGGCCGCCGCGACGCCTACCCGCCCGGCCGCCCCGGCGCTGCCCAGCAACTTGCCGCGGAAGCCCCGGGCCAGCATCAGGATGGCGGTGTCGCCGCCCGTTAGAATGACGTCGGGCGGACCATCGGCCACGGCCTGCGAGAGCGGGCGCCCCACGTCGGCCCCGCTGACCTGCCCGGCCAGCGAGTAGCGGGACAGGACGTTGGTGTGTTGGAAGACCAGGCCAATGGCGGGACTCAAGGCATCGCCGTGCAGGGTGTACAGGACGTTGATGGGGGTGGGCGACGGAGCCCGCACGCACCCGGCTAGAAGCCCCGAGGCGACCGCCAGGACGCCCAGGGCTCTGCCCAACTTCTGCTCACCGCTTGATGCATTGGCGTGCCAGAGGTTAAACTCTGGAAGCATTGCCTACCGAGTCTAGGAGTCCGTCCCCTCCCCGTCAAGCCGGGTGGAAGACCGCCGTCGCCGTGCTGGCGCCCCTGGTGGTTCTGGCCGCGGTCGCCTGGCCAGCGCACCATCAGGCCGCGCAGGAGGCGGGTGGAGGCTCCCTGGTGCCCTATCGCTATCCGCTGGTGGGGGTGAGCCGGACCACCTCGGAAATCGCTTTCTACGAGAAACGGGTGAAGGCCGACCCCACGGATGCGGCCGACGAGGCCATCCTGGCCCGTCTCTACTTGCATCAGGCCCGCATGACCATGGATCCGGCTTATTTCATGCTGGCAGAGCAGATGGCGCAGGCCTCCATGTCCCATCAGCCCTTCAACAACGACAATGCGGAGATGATCGTGGCCCGGGTGGATGAAGCCAAGCACGACTTCCGCGGCGCCCTGCAGATCTGCCAGAAGGTCGCCCGGGAGAAGACCCAGGAGGACGAGGTGCTGGTAGAAGGCACCTGCAACCTGGGGCTGGGCAAGGTCGCCGAAGCGCAGGCCGCCGTAGATCGGCTGGTGGGCATGGCCTCCAACTTGAGCACGTGGAGCATGGAAGCGCTGGTGCGGGAGGATCGGGGGGTCGACCCGCAAGAGGCATGGCATAAGGCCTTCTCGCTGGAAGAAGCCGGGGACATGTACGGGTCGGCGTGGAGCCGCACGCTTTATGGGCGATGGTATTTCCGTCACGGCCACTATGCTGAAGCCGAGGGTTTGTATCGCGAAGCGTTGCGAGTCTTCCCACAATTCCCGCTGACCCTGCAGCAACTGGCGGAACTCGATACGGTGACGGGCCACTACGACGAGGCCGAGACGTGCTACGCACAGGCGTACGCCGTGGCGCCCCAGGCGACGTATCTGACAGGCAAGGCACGGGTTCGACAGTTGCGGGGAGATTCGACGGGGGCCGCCCAACTGCAAGCTTCGGCCGAGGCCATTCTGCGCCGGGATCTCAAGAGCAGCCCACTCGGCCACGGCCGGGATCTCGCCTGCCTGCTCCTGACTCGGGGAGGTCCAGGGGATGTGGCTGAGGCGGTAGCCATCATGACGAAAGACATCCAGAACCGGCGGGACTGGTTGACCCTGGATGCCTGCGCCTGGGCGCTGCAGGCGGCTGGACGATATGCCGAGGCAGAGAAGGTCGAACAGGAGGCGCTGGCGGGCGGCATTCACAGTGCGCAACTGCGTTGGCGCCTGGCCGAATTGAAGAAGGCTCAGGGACAAGCCGGCGCGGATGACGAAGCAGAAGCGCTGCGGGACAACCCTGATTTCAAGCGGGCCCACGCGGCCGTCCCCTTCATGCTATGAGAAAACTGCTGCTGGTATGGCTGGCTCTGGCGGTGGCGGCGCTGGCCCATCCCTT
>DASYBA010000229.1:0-5904 GCA_036501005.1 Candidatus Xenobia bacterium
GCGCGCAAGGTGGTGGGCCACTGCCAGGTCCTTGATTTCAACTTGCCCGGGGATGTAGACCCACCCCTCCCCGTCGTCCGCAGTCTGTGGAGGGACCATGGCCTGGCCTGTGCCGTCCACATTCGGAATGTGGCCGACAAAGGCTACTGGGACTCGCTGAGGATTCCCTATCTGGCCACTACCGACGACCCGGCCTTGGTGACCCGACTGTCGCTGCTCCAGTAATCAGGGCTTGACCTGCAATAGCCGCCGGGCAAATTCGTGCAGGCGCTCCACCCCGAACGGGACCTGCAGCACCGTGGCCTCGGCAGCCGGCGCGGTCGCTGACAGAGCGGCCCTCTTCTTCGCTTTCTTCCTCGCAGCGCTGCTCAAGCGGTACTCCCCCGTGGCACGATCAGGCTCTGTCCGCCCCGGGATCGAGGCAGCGCGAAATTGTTCAAGACGTTCTTGCCACCAGCCAGGTTGTACCAGCCCATGAACCCGACATACAAGAGGGCCAGAGCCAGCAAGGTGAAGATGGCCCCCGCCATGAGCCCGTAGGCGGGGCCGGGGCCCTCGACCGGTGAAGGCTCGGCTTGTTCCTCCGGTGGGGGTTCCGGCGGAGGGGCCTCCATCTGGGGTTCCGTGTCGGCCCAGCGTTCCGCGGGTACCGCCTGCAGGGTGGCCGTTCGGCGACCTCTCTGGACCCGGCGGACGGGGCGCCGCCGGGCCGGGTTGGGCGCCTGGTCAGATTGCTCGTCGAGGTCCGGTTCGGGTTCCGAGACCGGCTCGACATGGGCATGCGGCTCACCGAGAAGCGCGGTGGGGGGCGCATGGATGGGGGCTGGCGGCAACGGAGCCGCCAGCCCCGGCGACGGAATCGTGTCCGGCCGACTCAGCATCTCAGCCAGCGGCTCCTGCTCCAGGGCGTCGCTCAACAAGCTGAACAGGCGGTCGGCATCGGCGGCTTCCATGTCGAGATCGTGCTGGAGCTGATCCGCCGTAAGGCCGTCAACCAGGAGCAGCTTGATGGCCCCGTACCACTGCGCGAGAGACGCCCCGGAATTCTCGAACACCGTGCCGGTCGTGACGTCAAACTGACCTTGGCACTGGCTGCAGTGCCACGCGTGCGGTGTCCATGCCGCCGCGCTGGGACGGTCGACCGGTTGGACGTTGGGCGAGGCACAACGGGCACAGACGACTGTTTCGCCAAAGCGGGCAGACAAAAAGAAACGCTCCGCCTGCTCCTGGGTCGACTCGAGGCTATCAAGCATCAGGGTCCGGACCAAGCACCCATTCTCTTGCCTGCTGGCACACCTAGAATATACCATTTCCCACCGGTGTTGTCAAAGAGGCCTAACAGGACAAGCAAGGTGAACCTTGAATAAAGAGGCCTTCAAAATTTTGAGGAGATTTTTTCAATGTCAAGATCCCGGTTGGTCACAGTCCTCGGTTTGTCCGCCGTGGCCGGCATGGCCGCGATCGCCGGCTGCAGCAATGGCGGTGGTCAAAACGCTGCCCTCAACAACTCGATTGCAGTTCCGTTTGCTCAACCCACGCCCCCCCCGAACTTCGATAACCTGATGAGCAGTACTTGGGGCGTGATCATGGTAGCTCCCGACACCGGCACCCTGCTGTCCGGAGAATGGGCTTTTAACGGGGCTGGCACTGTGACCAGCGCGGCCATGACCCAGGCCGTCGCGGGCGAGTTGCCCGAGTCCGGAACGGGCAGCGGCGCGTACAATGTGAGCAACAATGCCCAGACGCTGAGTGGGAACGTCTCCCTGTCGTTCCCTTCCGGCAACCTGGCGGTCGATCTGGCCGGTGCCATCAACAATCCTACGATATTCAGCAACACCTTCGACACCCAGATACCCCCGGGTCAGCCGGATTTTGCCGGCGGAACGGCCAGCTTGAATGGCGGCGCGGTGCACGCGCTCACGGTGGCATGCCTGCCCGATGCCAACGCCTCGACCGACTCCGTCAACGCCAGTTTCGAAGTGTTCGGCGAGAATATAGGCCCGGGTGACTTTGGGGCGCCCTCGACTCAGGCGGGCCTGCTGTCCATGGGAAACGGCACCATCAGTAGCGGCCTTGTCACCGGCAACCTGATGGGCACCTACACCATCACCAATGGCGTCGTCGCCGGGACCGCGACGTTTGGAAACAGCACAGACACCATCAGCGGGTTTGTCGCCTTGGACGGAACGATAGAACTGGCCATCTCGGGCACGGAAGACGCCATGGTCCTGGTGGCGGTGCCCTTGCCGTCGATCCCGTCCGCCAACGTCTCCTCTTCCTATGCCTTTTTTAGTGACCTGACCTTTCCGCCATCCGTCATGAGCGGGCAACTGAACCTCGGCCTCGAAACGACGCCGGCGCCCCTTCCGCCGTGCTCGGCGCCTTGCACGCCGCCCAACTTCGGTGGCTTTCCCGTCAACCCCAGCACCATCGCCGTGGTGGACAGTCCCGCCACCGACAACACCACGCTGGCCAATGGATCCTGGATTACGGACAGTGACGCCAACGTCCAACTCACCGGCACCCTCGGATTCAGCGCGACCCTCCCGATCTCGCTCACCAGTGGGTCCGGGGGCGGGGCAGCGACCAGCGACACCCTCTTTCCCAACGGCGCCTTTGATGCGGATTTCACCTACGGCATCGGATTCATGCTAGACAACTTCCAGACGTTCGGGCAAGGGGGCGGCCTCACCATCGTCATCGAGACGGGCGAGCAGCCCTAGAGGGTTGGGCGGACCGGGTTCTACCCGGTCTGCCGTCCCACCGGAAGGGGAAAGCCGGCCCTGAGCTTGCGGAAGTTCTGTGCGACCTGACCCGCGGCTTCTGGCAGCGGAAGCCCTGCCAGGTGGGCCAGGAAAGGGTCGCCGAAGAGGCTCCGTCCCACGGCACAACCGGCCACTGGCCCTGACAGAGCTGCCCAGCCGGCATGCAGGGCCTCGATGGATTCGCCCCCGCCGAGCAGAAGCACCCCCCGACAGTGGGCAGATGACTCGGCAGCAGCCTGCACCCGCGCCAGCCCGGGCCCGGCCGCAACCTTCCACCAATGCGGACGCAGGCCAGACTGAGACAGAAAGTCCACGCTCTGGCCGAGGTCGCCTTTGCGCACGACCACTTCCAGCAGGTAACGCCGCCCGAGTTGCTCGCAAGCATCTTGGAGCGACTGCAGGACCCGCGCTTGACCCTCGTCCGGATCGAACACCAGGACCTTGGTAATGCGGTCTGCCGGGCGCTGTTCCAGCCAACGTCGCGGTGCATCCAGCAAGGCCAGGGGAAAGACCCCCGACTGTTCGACAGGTTCGGCAGTCCACACGCGCCGCTGGCTCGCGGCCGTCATGGCGGCCCCCCCATACTGGTGATCGAGGATGAAGCCCACCTGCGACACGTCTGCCGGCGGCAGAGACTCGAGGGCAGCCCGTACCACCGCCGCCTTGAACTCGGAGATGATGCCAGGCGTCGCGCCAGGCTGATCTTCGAACCACTTCCGATGGTCGATGGCCAGGATGAAGTGCGGGCTCTCGGCAAGTTGCATGGAAACAGTCCTCCTCGGTATCTTCGTTGTTTCTGCCCGCCAGAAGCGTCATCCTGTGGCTGTCGGGTCTCTTTCCAAGGCGCAGGAGATCGGCTATATTGTGAGGAAAGTCACAACTGCTGAGTTGAACGGGGCTGTTCCTATGGAGGGGCAATCATCGCTGCCCGGGTTGTTGTTAGATATAGAACGTGAATGACAAGCCGTGGCATATCAGGAAAGGTGCCGCGCATGCTTAAGGTCTGGATCATTGGTGTCAAAGGCTCGGTCGCTTCAACGACGATCGTGGGAATCAAGGCATTGCAGCAGGGTCTGTTTCCAACCACCGGCCTGCTCACCGAGACCGCTCTGTTCAATGGAATATCCCTACCCCCACTCACGGAGATGGAGTTCGGGGGCTCGGACCTCAAGGCAGGAAGCTTCTTTGACGCCGCGTGGGCAACCCTGCGAGACGGCATCTATCCGGCGCAACTGCTGAAGGATCTGCAACCGGCCCTCGAGGGTGTCACGGTTCGCCCGTGCACCGCCGTTCGTTGCGGTCGAACCGTGGAATCCATTGCCGAGACGCCGCAGGCGGCCATGAGCTATCGGCAGATTGCGGAACAAACCGCCAAGCATATCCTCGAATTCAAGGGCTCCGACGACTGCGTGGTCGTCAACCTGGCCTCGACCGAGCCGCCCGTCACCATGGGTCCGCAACACGCCACCCTCGAACAGTTCGAAAAGGCCATCGACGAGAACTCGCCGCACATCAGCTCGAGCATGTTGAATGCCTATTGTGCCCTCAAAAACGGCATTCCGTTCGTCAACTTCACCCCGTCAGTGGGCGCGGACATCCCGGCCCTGGAAGAGCTGGCCTTGAAAACCCGGACCCCGCACTGCGGCAAGGACGGCAAGACGGGCGAAACGCTGGTGAAGACCGCCCTGGCGCCCATGTTCTTGTATCGAAACCTGCGGATCCTCGGCTGGTATGGGACCAACATCCTCGGCAACCTGGACGGCAAGGTGCTGGAGAATCCAGACAACAAGGCGACCAAGATTCAAACCAAGGACGCGGTGTTGACCAAGGCTGTCGGTTACTCTCCGGTGTCGAAGGTGGCCATCGACTACTTTCCACCCGTCGGAGAAGACAAGATCGCCTGGGACTTCATCGTGTTCGAGGGCTTTGGCGGGCACCGCATGCGCATGCAGTTCACCTGGGAGGGCTGCGACTCCATCCTGGCTGCGCCCCTCGTCATCGACCTCATCCGTCTGGTCCAGTTCACCAAGCATCTGGGCTTGCCGGGTCTGCAGAAGCAGTTGGGGCTCTTCTTCAAGTCTCCGATGGGCTCCGACGTCGTCAACCTGTTCGAGCAATATGAGCACCTGCGCCAGTGGGTCGACAAGGTGAAGACGGGAGCTGTCGCCAAGGAGACGGCGCGTGTCTGATAGACGGTTCCTGCTGGGCTACAACACCTGCGGGTTTTCCCACACCACCGATATCGATCACATCCTGAGGGTCATTCACAGCACCGGCTACCAGGGGGTCGAGCTGACCCTCGACAAGAGACACTACCACCCTCACCATCATGATCGATCCGTGCTGGAGCGCATCAAGAGCTTCCTGACCAGCTCCGGCATGGTCAACGTACTGGCCACCGGGGCTCGCTACGTGCTGAGCGACGTCAAGCACGAACCGAGCATGGTGTCGGCCGACGACGGAGCCCGTACCCGCTGGATGGCGTTCCTGGTCGAATCCATCAAGATGGGTGAGGAACTGCAGTCCGACTGCGTCATGCTGCACTCCGGCTACCAGCCCAAGGGGGTGGAAAAGGCCCGTGCCTGGGACTGGATGGTGCAAGAGGTGACGGAGCTTTGCCGAGTCGCCCGGGAGCACGGTCAACGGCTCGGCATGGAGTTCCATCCGGACATGTTCCTCCGCACCTACGACGACTTCAAACGGCTGAAGCAAGACGTCGGGGCGGTGAACTTTGGCTTGACCCTCGACGTGGGACATTGCGAGTGCACCGAGTCGACTTCGACCGCGGACATCATTCGCGAGTGTCTGCAGGATGTATTCAATATCCATCTCGACGATATCGATAGCCGCGTCCACAAGCACCTCATGCTGGGCCAAGGACAGATTGACTTCAAGGAAATCTTTCGGGTTCTTTCGGAGGTCGGGTACCGGGGGCTGGCGTCTGTCGAACTGAACGCCGACGACATCGGGGTGGCCGACGACGAGCTGGCGGTCGACTCTTACGGCTACCTGGTCGAACGAGTGTCGAAGGGCCCTTTCATCATCCGCCGGCCGGCGGAGCGGGTGGGCCATGAGAGACGTCGTCGTCACACCACGGGGGAACTCCCCGAACCCGGGGTCGTCAGAAGCACCGCCTAAA
>DASYBA010000230.1:0-2745 GCA_036501005.1 Candidatus Xenobia bacterium
CGGCAGCATCGTGGTGCGGGCCAACGGTCCCTTGCAGGGCACCTTCCAGGGGACGTCCCTCCGGTTCGACCACGTCGCGTGGGGCCTCTCCAGCGATGACCTGACGGTGGGCAGCGTGCAGATCCACGTGGAGCAACATGGCGACGGGGGTGCGCCGACCGTGCTGCAGGTCGCCCTCGCCCCGCACAGCCGGGCGGTGCTGGCCGCGGTGGCCGATCCCGACGAGTGCCGCCTCGACGTGGTGGAGGGGTCATCCGTCACCGCCGCGGTCACCCCGACGCCCGAGGTAGCGACACCGTACACCAACGTGACCCCGGGAGGCCGATTGATCGTGCTGGATCCCGGGCACGGGGGGTCCGATCCGGGCTGCCACTGCCCGTGGACGGGGCTGGAGGAGAAGGAAGTCACCCTCGACATGTGCCTGCAGTTGAAGTCGGCCCTGGAGGCCCGCGGCGTCAAGGTCATGCTGACCCGCAATGACGATCGGGACGTGACCTACCCCCATTCGCCGGACACCGAGGAGCTGGGGGCTCGGGCGGCCGTCGCCAACCGTCACCACGCCACCTTGTTCGTCAGCCTGCACTGCAACGCGTCGGTCTCGCATGCTCTGCGGGGCACCTCCATCCACTGGTACAAGCACAAGGACTTGCGCCTGGCCACCCTGCTGGAGGTCGGCTTGAAATCGGCCGCCCTGGCGCCGGTGCACAGCCTGATTCACAGCAACTTCTACGTGCTCCGCCACACCTGGGGGCCCTCCGTGCTGGTGGAGACCGCCTACCTCACCAACAAGGCGGACGAGACGCTCCTGGGTTCGGAGGGTTTCCGCAAGCAAATGGTCGACGTCCTGGCAGATACGCTGGCGCAGTATGTCGGGGCCTTGAGCAATAGCCTGGGGCGGGCGGGCCGGCACAGCACCGGGTATAACCGGAAATAGCTATCGAATGTGACAGTTGCCCCCGGCTTGTGCTATAATAGGCACCGCCGCATGAGGGAAGTCAGTTTGGACCTGGACCACGCGAAAGTACGGAACGACGCCGAGCCTCGGTCTGCCGCGCCCCCTGACGTCAACCCTCCGGCCATGTTCGAAGAGCTGCTCAGTCGGGTGTCCGAGTACAACCCCACCGCCAATCTGGAGTTGCTGCGCAAAGCTTATCGAGTGGCGTCCGAGGCCCACGGCGCGCAGACTCGCAAGAGTGGCGAGCCGTACATCGTCCACCCCATCGAGGTCGCCCGCATCCTCACCGTGCTCCGCATGGACACCGCCAGCGTGGCGGCCGCCCTGCTGCACGACACGGTCGAAGACACCGCCCTCACCATCGACCAGACCCGGGACATGTTTGGCAGCGAAGTCGCCCAACTGGTCGACGGCGTGACCAAGTTGACCGCCATCTCGGATGGCAAACCGCACGCCGACGGCAAGGACCCCATCCACAGCAAGGCGGATGCGCAGGCAGAGAACCTGCGCAAGATCCTGCTGGCCATGGCCAAGGACATCCGCGTCATTCTCATCAAGCTGGCCGACCGGCTGCACAACCTGCGCACGCTGGGCTCGCTGCGAGAGGAGAAGCAGAAGCGCATCGCCCAGGAGAGCCTGGAGATCTTCGCCCCCATCGCGTCTCGGCTGGGCATCTGGAAGTTGAAGTGGGAGATCGAGGATCTCGCCTTCATGTACCTGATGCCGGAGGAGTACAAGCAGACCGCTGACCTGGTATCGAAGCTGCGACGGGAACGGGAGAAGATCATCCCGACCGTGCTTGAGGCGCTCAAAGAAAAGCTGGCCGATCTCAACATCAAAGCCCACCTGGAATGGCGCCCCAAGCACTTCTACAGCGTCTATCTGAAGATGAGCGGCAAGCACAAGGGGCTCGACGAGATCTACGATCTCATCGCCGTGCGGGTCATTGTCGATACGCAGGAAGAGTGCTATACCGCGCTGGGTGCCGTGCACAGCCTGTGGATGCCCATCAAGGACCGCATCAAGGACTATATCGCGGTGCCCAAGTCGAACCACTATCGATCGTTGCATACGACCGTCTTCGGTCCGGGGGATGAACCGCTGGAAATCCAGATTCGCACCTGGGAGATGCACAAGGTCAACGACTACGGTATCGCGGCCCACTGGGCGTACAAGGAAGGCAAGGAGTACAACAAGGAAGTCAACCTGGCGCGGGAGATCTATCCGTGGGTGCGCCTCATCCTCGATTGGCAGGATGAATCGAAAGACGCCAAGGAGTATGTCGAAAACCTCAAGCTCGACGTGCTCTCTTCCGAGGTCTTCGTCTTTACCCCCAACGGCGACGTGCTCGATCTGCCGGCCGGTTCGACCCCCCTCGACTTCGCCTATCGGGTGCATACCGACGTAGGCCACCGCTGCGTCGGGGCCAAAGTCAACACTCGCCTGGTGCCCCTTGAATACCAGTTGCAGAACGGCGACATCATCGAGATCATGACGTCGAAGCACAGCACGCCGTCGCGGGACTGGCTCAAGATCTGCAAGTCCAGCCATGCCCGCAACAAGATCCGGCTGTGGTTCAAGAAGGAGCGTCGGGAGGAGAACGTCACCCGGGGCAAGGACCTGTTGGAGAAGGACCTGCGGCGCCACCGCATCGAACCGCTCATGTCCGATACGGCTCTGTTGCTGCGGGTGGCTGCCCAGTACAACCTGAACACGGTCGACGATCTTTTGGCCGCGCTGGGCTATAGTGAAATCCACACCGCGCAGGTCATCGATCGCATCAAGGAAAT
>DASYBA010000231.1:0-6826 GCA_036501005.1 Candidatus Xenobia bacterium
CGAGCGTTACCTGCTCCGTGTGCAGGGCACCATCGATCTCTCCACCCAGGACGAGTTCCACCGGGCCCTGCAAAAGGCCGCCTCCGACGAGACGCATCCGGAAGTCGCCATTGATCTGCGCGGTATTGACTTCATCGGCACCAGTGGGGTGTCGCTGATCCTCAAGACGTTGCACCACCTGCGCGATCACCGCCGCAGTCTCAAGGTCATCGACTGCAGCCCGCGGGCCGCAAGGGTATTTTCGCTCCTCAAGGTCGACTATCTCCTTCCCGCGAGCTGAGTAGTCTACCGCAGAGCTGGGTATAACCTTCACGCTGAGGTCGGCGTGGAGGTTTATTCATGCGAGTGATTCTCATGTTTCTGGTCCTGGCAGTGGCGGCCCCGGCGGCCACTCTCGAGGGGTGGTCTCAGATGCATCCACAAGACTGGCAATCTCTCATGCGGGAGTGCCAGTCAGAAGATGCGCACGGCCATCGCCATGCGGCGGAGATGACCGCGGAGCGCTTGCAGGCGCTGTGGGCCCAGGGGGGAGACGCTCGACTGGCCGCCCTCGACCGCTTCATCCGCCACCGTGACGGGCGCTGTTGCGTGTACGAGCACTTCAGCCGTGGCATGACCCACCAATGGGACGTGGTTGAGACCGATTCGCACGGCTGCCCCCACCGGGCCTGGATCGTGCACACCAGTGCCACCCGGAGCCGGCTTCGAGTGGTCGACTTCGATCACCCGGACCAAGACCGGACGCTACCCCTGACGCACCGGGTGCCCGTTTTTGCTGCCTTGCCGAGGCTGATCGCCGGCCGTTAAAGGAAGACGGGCAGCGGAGTGCAATCGTGCCTGGATGATGCCAAAGCTCAAGTCGGGAACGTTGCTGGAAGGCCGCTACGCGGTCGACGAACCTCTGTCCGATCGGGTGTTCCTGGCCCAGGACCTGGCCCACGGCGGCCGTGGGGTCGTCGTGCGCCAGTTCGACCGGCAAGGCGGCGAGGGGCACTTGCTGGAGGTTTCACACGAGGGGCTCGCGGCCACGCTCGACATGCTGCTTGGCGACTCGCACGGCATCATCGTCTCGGAGTACGTGGAGGGGCGAGACCTGGCGCACGTCGTGGCTGGCACCGAGGCGTTCCTCCCGCTGAGCACGGTGCGACACATCTTCGAGCAGTTGTGCCAGGTGCTGAGCTACTGTCACCAGCAGAAGCCTCCCCTGGTGGTGGGCAACCTCCGGCCGGACAGCATCCGCCTGACCCGCGACGGCCAGGTCAAGCTGGTCGGCTACGGCGTCAACTGGCACCAGTGCCAGTCGCCCTGGTCGGCCCTGGAGCACTGGCGAGACGATGCGCCGACCGTCGCGAGCGACATCTACTCGCTGGGAGCGACGCTCTACACGTTGCTGACCCGCCGCGTGCCGCCCACCGCCACCGAGCTCATCCGGGGCGAGGCTGAACTGGTCGCCCCGGATCGCCTCAATCCGGTGGTACCGCACGGCTGCCACTTCCTCATCTGGCGCATGCTGCACGCCTCACCCGCCGAGCGACCCACGGATGCCGACACGGTGCTGCGAGAGTTCGAGGCGCTGTTCGTCAGCACCAAGGGCATGATGCGCGCCTGGCAGAAGAGCCGTCGGTGCCCCTGCGGTGGGCGGCTCAAGCGAGGCGAGGAGGTCTGCTCCCACTGCGGGCGAGCGGCTGGCGGAGGTGAACTGGAAGCGCCCCCGCAGGAGGTCACCACCGATGAGACCCTGCCCGCCGAGCTGCTGCCGCTGCCGCCGGAGGTGCGAGCGCTGGTCCAGGTGCCAGCGGGCTTCCTGCAAGCGCTGTCTTCCCGGGCCGCGAAGCACGAGGAAGTGATGGTGGTCGAGGTCAACTCGGAATGGGTGGGATTCACCGCCGGGGAGGAGTACGCGCTGGGCAGCGACCTGCTCATCCGCCTCGTCGTGCCCTTGAAGGCGGGCGCGGATTTCCGCACCGTCGACGGTCGGGTGCGAGTCGACAAGAAGGAAGCCATGGCAGACCGAACCCGCTGGTTGTACCTCGCCAGCTTCCGCGAGATGACCCCGGAAGCCGCGCAGCTCTTGAACAGCTACAAGGGACAGGAGCGGCGCCAGGCGCGCCGCTTCGACCGCATCTGCCAGATTCTGTCGAAAGACCTGCCGGACTACAAGGTGCTGACGACCGACATCAGCGCCACGGGCATGGCGTTCATTTCGAGTCGCAACCTGCCGGTGGGGTCCAAGCTGCGCCTGACCGTGGAACCCGACGTCGCCGACATGCCCGCCGTGCAGGTCGACGTCAAGGTCATGTCGTCGATTCCGGTGGCGCCCCAACAGTATCGAATCGGCGTCCGGTTCCGCACCATCCCAGAGAAGTCGGCTCGCATGTTGAGGCGGTTCCTCGCGCTTAAAGTGAATTGACATCGTTGTAACATTGTGAGACGGAGCTTCCTCGTTCTATAAATGAGCGTCCTTCCCACCACCGGCACATATATAGTACTGAATCTGATGGTTCTTCTCATATATCGATTGGCAGGCGCAGGAAAAGCAATACAAGGCAGCGTAGCCTCTCGCCCTGATGAGACAGAAGTTTTTGGTCGCCATGGCCTTCTTGGCCTTGGTCACTCCAGGGTGCGGCATTCAGAAGCTGCCTGAGACACAGTCTGACGTGGAGCAGCTCAAATCACAGGTGGCCGGTCTGAAAGACCAGGTGAAGAAGGACCAGACCGACATCGCCACGCTGCAAGACGATGCTCGCTTGACGCGAGAGCAGTTTCGCACCCTGCGGCTCCAGATGGAGAACTCCGGCTACAAGCCCACGGGCGAGACCGCCCCGGCCTCGGCGGCACCGGTGGAGAGCCCCACGCCAGCAGCGGAGAAGCCCGCAGCCTCCGCCAGCCTGGCGGGCTCGGGCAGCCCGGAGGCGCCAGTCAGCTCAGGCAGCCCGTCCGGCTCGCCGACGACCGCCGCATCCTCCAGCCCGGCTCCAAAGACCGCCACATCGTCCAGCCGCGCCAAGACGGAGGCATCCCCCAGCCCTGCCCCAAAGAAGCACTGAAGGACGACCTGAAACCGACCCGTTCTAGACTAGCTGCACTGACGCGCTATAACCCTGCCAGGTCGTCCAGGAACGCCTGCGCCGAGGGGTAGCGGTACTCCGGGCGGCGGGCCAGGGCTCGCATGAGGATGGCATCGAACACTGGAGGCAGCCGCGGATTGATGCTCGACGGCACCGGCGGGTCGACCGCCAGCTTCTGCATGACCACCGCCATGGCATCCGGCTCCTCGAACGGCAGCCGCCCCGTCAGGCAATCGAACAGGATCACGCCCATCGCATAGACGTCGCTTCGCACGTCCACCTCTTTGGCGTGCACCTGCTCAGGGGCCATGTAGTGCGGCGTGCCGATGGCGCTGGAGGTGGCGGTCAGATTGCCGGCGTCGCCCAGCCGAGCGATGCCGTAGTCGGACAGCTTCGGCACCCCCCCAGGCGCCATCAGCACGTTGGCGGGCTTCACGTCCCGGTGGATGACGCCCCGCTGGTGGCCGTACTCGAGCGCATCCAACAGGCAGGTCGCGATGTACACCGCTCGGGAAGGTTCCAGCGGCTTCTCCTGCTTGAGCACCTGGGCCAGCGAGGGCCCCCGCACCAGTTCCATCACCAGGTAGGGCGTGTCGCCTTGTCCGTTACAGTCGTACAGGCGGACAATATGCGGGTGATGCAGGTTCCGCCCAATCGAGATCTCTCGTTCAAACCGGGCCCGCATCTCGGTGCTCTCCATGAAATGGGGATCGGGCACCTTCATGGCGTAGCGATCGCCGTAGGTGTCTTCCACCTCGTACACCGCGCCCATGCCACCTCTCGCCAGGCGTGCCACCACTCGATAGCTGTCGACCATGTCATCCGGCGAGAGCGCGTAAGCGGCGCCTGCCGCGGTGACGGATCGGCCCGAAGGTGTGCCCACCGACGACAGTTGCTGCTGTGGCCGCTTCACATGGCGGCCCACCGCCCAGGCCGAGATGCCGATACAGATGAAGGCAATGATGCCCAGTCGGGCCGTATCGGTCTCCTCCGCCATGGGAACGGATATGCTGTCGCCCGGACGCACATTCGGGTATTCCCCCGTGGCGATGCGGAAAAACGACACTCGTGCCACCAGCCGAATGTCGAACGAGTCCGCGCCGTCGTCGCGCACCAGTGCGGGGGTAGAGCCCGCCGCAAAAGTGTACTTCGACTCACCGGACTTTCTGACGTACACCTCCGAGGAGTACGGTGCGTCCACGTGAATCATGGCGGCCGACACCCCTCGCAGGAGCACCCAGAGCAGCACCATGGCGCCGAGGCGATGACGCATCATGTGGCATTTTCAGGCCAGGTGCGCCCAGCCCCTCCCGAGGACGCGTCAAAGCCGTGAGAGACCCACGGCTTTGGCGCGGAGCTGGTGGCTAGTCGACCAGCGACAGGGTGACGACGAGAGCGCCGTCGCCCTTGCGGTTGGCCAGCCGAGTGATCCGGGTGTAGCCACCCTTCCGCTCCTGCCGGCTGCCTTCTGCCATGTACCGCTTGGCAATGTTGAAGAGCTCCCGCACCGCGTGGCGGTCCTTGGCGGCGCGCTGCGGATTGTCCACGTCGGTCCGGCTGCGCACCTTGGCGAAGATCTTCCGCTTGTGCGGCAGCGCGGCGTGCGGCCCCTTGGAAGCTTCGCCGGTGGCGGCTTCGGCTTTCAAGGCATCCTTGGCATGCTCGATGATGCGCTCGACATAGCGGGACACTTCCTTGGCCCGGAATTCGGTCGTATCGATCTGCTTGTGCTCCAGCAAGGCTGTCGCGAGGTTGCGCAGCATGCTCAGACGGTGGGCCGTCGGGCGGCCCAGCGTCCTGGTTCTGACTCGGTGTCTCATGACATCCGTTGCTCCTTCTTATTCGTCTGACGCGGTCTGGCGCAGGGACATGCCGTGCTCCTGCAGCTTTTCCTTGATTTCGTCGAGCGACTTCTGACCGAAGTTCTTCAGCTTCATGACGTCTTCTTCCGCGTATTGCGTCAGATCGCCCACGGTGCGAATGCCGGCCCGCTTGAGGCAGTTCAGCGAACGCACGGAGAGACCAAGCTGCTCGACCGGTAGATCGAGGATGGACGACTGGGCGTCTTTCTCGGCCTCTTCAGCCCCCGGTTCGGGCCGCTGCAGCGTCGCAAAGATGCTGAGCCGCTGGTGCAGAATGCGGGCCGCCGAGCTGATGGCCTCGAAAGCCTGGATGCTGCCATCCGTGTGCACCTCGAGGATGAGCTTGTCGTAGTCGGTCTTCTGCTGCACCCGGGTATCTTCCACCAGGTAGTTGACCTTGCGAATCGGGCTGAAGATCGCATCGATGGGAATGAGGCCTATGGTCGCCTCCATCGAAGTATGCCGATCGGCGGCCACGTATCCGACCCCGTGGTCGACGTAGATCTCCATGTGCAACCGTGAGGTTTTGGCATCCAAGGTGCACAGGTGCAGGTCGGGATTGAGAATCTCGACCTCCGGATCGGCCTGGATGTCCGCCGCCGTCACCCGTCCCTCGCCCGTCACCTCGAGGCGCAGCATCTTGCGTCGGTCGGTGTGAAGCTTGAGGTTCAGCTTCTTGAGGTTGAGCACGATCTCCGTCGTGTCCTCAACCACCCCAGGGATGGTCGAGAACTCGTGCAGGACCCCGTCGATCTTGATGTGGGTAACGGCCGCCCCCGGCAAAGAGGACAGCAGCACCCGCCGTAGCGCAACGCCCAGCGTGGTGCCGAAGCCGCGCTCCAGCGGCTCGACCGCGAAGGTGTTGTCGTCCATGAATTCGATCTTCGGCTCGATCGGATCGAGCACCAGCATGTCCACAGTATCCATCATGTCTCCTTGACTGCTCCCAATGCCAATTATCGGCTGTAGAACTCGACGACGAGTTGCTCGTTGACCTGAGTCGGAATCTCTTCGCGACCCGGGATATGCAGCACCTTGCCCTGGCGGGCCGCCGCATCAAGCTCAAGCCAGGCCGGAAGTCCCCGGCTCATGACCTGCTCCAGGCGCGCCCCGAGGCCGCCCACAAAGTTCTTGTAGGCCGCCGCGTTCTTATCGCTGGATTCCTTGTTCTTCTCCTTCAGCGAGATGAGGTCGTTGGCTTTCACCAGGAAGGAGGGAATATCGACTTTGCGGCCATTCACGTTGATGTGGCCGTGGCAGATCATCTGGCGGGCCTGGGCGCGGGAGGCGCCAAAGCCAAGCCGATGCACGACGTTGTCGAGCCGACGCTCGAGCAGCTTGAGGAACGCCTCGCCAGTGGCGCCCTTGATGTGCGCCGCCTTTTCGAAGTAGCGGTGGAACTGCTTCTCGCTCACCCCGTAGATGCGACGAAGCTTCTGCTTCTGGCGCAACTGGATGGCGTACTGCGAGACCTTCTTGCGGCCCTGGCCATGCTGGCCCGGCGGATAGTTGCGACGTTCCACTGCACACTTGGTGGAGAAACAGCGGTCGCCCTTCAGGAACAGCTTTTCCGTCTCTCGACGGCAGAGCCGGCAGACCGGCCCCGTATATCTTGCCATGGATTCCTCCTCGGAAATTTAGACCTTCGAATGGACAGAAGGTGCCTGGTCGGGGGACGGGAGGGAATCCGCCCCAGAACCGGGCACCGTGCCTGGTCGGACCATCCGATAGCGGCAGTTGCCGCGACCGCTAACGGACGGTTTGAGTGCTAGACGCGACGCCGCTTCGGAGGGCGACACCCGTTGTGCGGAATGGGCGTAACGTCTTTGATCAAGTTGATCTCGAGGCCAGCGGCCTGGAGCGAACGGATGGCCGCCTCACGGCCAGCCCCTGGAC
>DASYBA010000232.1:0-5836 GCA_036501005.1 Candidatus Xenobia bacterium
CCCCGCAGCCGCCGGTACGGCCGACCTTCCAAGTGGCGCAGGCAGCGCGCAAAAAAGGCTTCGCGATCGTTCGGCAGGTATCGAACCGGGTCCGATACCCACGGCACGTCCGCCTCGGGCACCAGATAGAGATGGTACCGCCGCTCTGCCGCCATGCGCCGGATGGCGTCGTCGCACGACCCGAACAGGGCCTCGCTCCACACCACCGTGCTGAGGACGTCGGTATCGCACACTAGCAGCCGGCACGCCCGGCGAGCCAGGGCATCCTCCGATGCCGCCTGGGCGCGGGCGATCGGCGCGATGTCGCCGGCCGTCACCTGGCCACCCCGGCGGGTCAGGTAGCCTCGGGCGTACTCGGGGACGACCACGGTCTCGAACTGTCGGGCCAGCCGTTCGGCCAGAGTGGACTTGCCTGTCGACTCGGCGCCAAACACGCACACCCGCTTGACGAAATAGGGGCGGACCGGGTCCGGCAGGTACGACCAGTGCCGAAGGGGGTCCTCTCGGATGGCCGTGCCAGACACCGGCATGGCCGAGCGCTCCGGATCCACGGGAATGAAGCGAGCCCCCAGCACCTGGGCCAGGGTCTCGCCGTAGGGCTCGGAGGCGAAGACGAGCTCGACGGGGCTGGGCAGGATGCGTCGCAAGGCAGCCTCCCACACGTTCCAGAAGCAGGGATGCTGGCTGGGCTCCTGCGGCAGGTCATCCGAGAGATGCAGGACGCGGGCGAAGGGAAACAGCTCGCACATCCACTGATAGCGGAGGCTACCCGGAATCGGCTCCGACGGCAGCGTGCCGACCACCACGGTGAGGTCGTCGCAGTAGTGGCGGGCGAAGTGCACGAGGTACTGGTGGCCGGCGTGGGGCGGCATGAACTTGCCCAGCACCATGCCACGGATCACAGCACGTCGCCCAGATAGGCGTGGAGGAGCTCCCGGGCGGGCGGCAGCGGAGCAATGCCGCTGCCTTGCAGGGCTGCCGTGGTCAAGGTCGTGTCGAATTCCATGCCAGTGGCCGCGAAAAGGTCGAGGGGGCGTTGCTTTTCGTGGCCCTGTCGAAAGCCCAGGGCGGCTTGCATGGGGGCCGGAGCTCGGGTCGCCCAGACCTCGGGCGACACCCATTCGATAGGATAGCCATGGGCCCGGAGCGCCTTCGCCAGGTCGGCCAGGGTCGCCGACTCTGCGTTGGCGACGTGCCATGTGCCCGCGGGCTGCCGAGACAGCCAGACCATGGCGTCGGCGGCGTAGTCGATCGGGGTCATGTCGAACGCCAGGCCGGCGGCCTCTTGCGGCAGGCACCCGACGGCCACAGTGCCCCGCGCGAACCTCGCCAGCCAGTCGGTCGGCGCCACCGGCCCGGTCAGCAGGCCGAACCGATAGTAGGAAATGGGGCCGGCTCGATGGCCGCTCTGCCGCAGCATCACTTCGGCGGCCCATTTCGACTGGCCATAGCCGCCGTACACGAGGCCGGTCTCATCCAGCGTATCGGATTCCAGCATGAGACCGGGCGAGCGGTCGGTCGTCACGAAGACCGACAAGGACGATGCATGGTGCAAGCGCTTGGGCCTTCCAGTGGCCATGAACCGCAGCAACTCCTGGGTGCCGGCGACGTTGGTGGGTCGCAGATCGGCATAGGATCGGACCAGGTTCACCCCGGCGGCGCAGTGGAAAATTGTGTCGACTTCGCCGGTCAGGCGGTGCCAGTCGGCACTGGAAAGGCCCATGCGGGGCTCGGACATGTCGCCCGGGATGTCGAATGGCGTGATCGGCGAAAGAGTGAGGCGGTAGACGTTCTTCGGGAGTCGGGCCGCCAGATGGCTGCCCAGGAACCCGGTGGCGCCCGTGACCAGGGTGGCGCCCGGGTCCGAACGCAAGGGCCTCGCGGCCGCGTCGTCCAGCAGGGATTCAAAGTCAGCGCTGAAGGCGACGTCCCGGCGCAGGGCCTCGGCAGGCACGGCGGACGGGCTGTCGATGGCCGCCGCCATTTGCTCGAGGGTGCCGCACACCTGATCCGGGCCCAGGGGCAGCCCCTCGGCGTGGGCCGCCACCACCAGGTCGATGGCCTTCAGGGAGTCGCCGCCCAGGTCTTTGAACCGATCGGTGCGAGACACGCCCGGCAGGTGGAGGATTCGACACCAGAGGGTCGCCAGTCTCTCCTCCGTCGTCGTCACGGGTTTTCCCGACAGCGTCTCCGGCAGGCTGTTGGAAAACACCCAGTGCTGGGGAATCATCCAGTCCGGCAGGGATTGGACCAAATGCGTGCGGAGCCTGCTGCGGGCTTCCGATGGGACCAGGGCGGTGGCTACATGGGCGGTCAGCGTACCGTTCGCGGTGACGGCAGCCCGACGCACGTCCGGGTGCTCGGCCAGACGCGCTTCGATCTCCTCTGGCGAGACCAGCATGCCCCGGATCTTGACCTGACGATCCATGCGGCCGACGAATTCGATACCGCCGTCGGGGTGTTCCCGCACGAGATCTCCGGTGCGATACCAGAGCCGGTCTTGTTGAACCAACCGGGCGGCGGTGAGGTCGGGAAGGTTGCGATAGCCGATAAAGAGGCCGGGTCCGGCAATCCACAGTTCGCCGTCACGCACCCGATACTCGGTCTGCGGCAGCGGGTGCCCCAGCCAGGGTCGCTCCCAGTCCGGCCCGCACCGCACCACGCTGGTGCAGACGGTCGCCTCGGTGGGGCCGTAGACGTTGACGAGCCGGACTCGGGGGGCCCACCGTCGGACCGCGTCAGCCGGGCAGACTTCCCCGCCGATGACGACGGTTTGCAGAGAGGCTGGCGCATCGTCCGGAGACAGCCGGGGAAGGAGCGAGGGGGGCAGGTCGACATGCGTGATGCCCCGGCGGGCGATCAGGCCCAGGAGGTCGTGCAGGAGGTCGTCGTGGCTTTCGATATAGAGCGTCGCGCCGGCCAGCAAGGCTGTGCCGATGTCCGATACGGAGGCATCGAAGGCGGGGGAGAGCATCCACAGCACCCGGCTGTTAGAGGTCGTGGCAAAGGCTTCTAGCTGGGCCTGAAGCAGGTTCATGATGCCGCGGTGTGGGATCATGACGCCCTTGGGCTTGCCCGTGGATCCCGACGTGTAGATGAGGTAGGCCAGGGCGTCGGGCGACGGACGGTGCGGCGACGTAGAGGGACCGTCGACGATGCGTTCGACGATGGGGTGGCCCTCTCGCATGAAGCGCATCCGCTCCGGCGGGAGATCGGGCGGCAAGGGCAGGCAGGCCGCACCCGCCCACCAGATGCCCAGCCAGGCCACCACATAGTCGGCCGAGCGGGGAAACGGTATGCCGACGATGGAACCCGGACCGAGGCCCCGACTCCGTAGGTCGGCGCCTACCGAGGCCGCTCGAGAGATCAGCTCAGCCCAGGTGAGAACCCTCGTGCCCTGTTCAACTACGGCCGGGTGGGCGGGGCGGGCCCGGGCGTGGGCCTGGAGGCAGTCCAGGAACGTCACGGATGCACATAGTCCGGCAAGGCGGACCCCCGTGAGCGGTTGTCGACGTTGGGAGCGCCGAGGCCGCCCACTTCGTCGTCCAGGCAGACGAAGCGAAAATCGATACTGAAGCGAGTGCGGCCGCTGGTCTGCGGCAGCGTGCAGTGGAAGTGCGCACCGGAGAAGACCAGGTTGTCGCCCTGGCGACAGGAAAAGCCGAGGGGCGGGCCCGGGTCCACCTCCCCGACCACGCCGGGATATCGAACGGTGCGGCCGGCTTCGCGGTCCTGCCAGCCGATCCGGAGGTCGCGGGTCCACGTCTGGTAGTCGAACGTCTCCGAGTCGTTGGGAACGGCCTGTCGGAAGCAGTTCGGATAGAACACGAAGGTCTCGTCGGCAGCCAGGTCGTGGAGCGGGATCCACCACACCAGGAGGCTCTGGGGGTGGCCGTACCAGGTGTCTCGATGCGGATAGTAGACGGGTGCGGAACGGGGGTCCCGGTGGCCGTCGTGGGAGATGATGCGGAGCTTGGGCGGGTCGAAGGCGATGCGGCTCGCTTCGAAGCCGCCCTCCGACAGGACGCTTCGAACCGCACCGCGATAGACAGGTTCCTCGAACAAGGTCTTTCGAACTCGTCCCATGTGGGCGAAGAAGTCTGCGGCGGAGATGTGGGCCTGGGCCGAACGGACATCCTCGGCACCCAGGGTGGTGCGGAGGAGATGGAGGACCTGCTGGACCAGAGCTTGTGATGCCTGGGTGGGCAGCGTATGTCGAATCTCTCCCTCATAGAGGGACTTGCGGTCAACCACGGCGGGCCACCACGATGCAGCGGGGGCTGTCCAGCGTCAGGGCATCGCCCGCCACGCTGCCGTAGAAGTGGATGTCGAGAAAGCCCCGAGCCGCCAGGGCGGTGTGCAGCTCGTGGGGGAGGTAGAGCCGTACCCGGGTCTCGTGCCTCATCTGGCGGCCATCCGACAGAAACCAATTCCAGGTCTTGTGGAGGGAGCCGCCGACGAGATCCAGGCGGCTCTCCCGCAAAAGCACCGTGCCGTCCCGTCGGAGCACGGTGGCGGGCTCGAAATGGCGAAAAAGGCCCGGGGCGTTGGGCACGTCCAGAGCAAAGGAGCCGCCCGGGTGGAGGGCGTCTCGAGCCCGATCCAGCATGCGGAAGTTGGCATCGTCATGAGCTTCATAGCCAAAGCTGGTCCACCAATTGAAGACCGCATTGAATCGTTCGTCGGGCACGTAGAAGAACGCGTCGGCGACTTCAAACTGAGCCGCCAGGCCGTTGGCGCCGTGCCGGGCGCGCTCGATATAGGCCGGTGCCTGGTCGATGCCCAGGACGCTGGCGCCTTGTCGGGCCAGGGCCAGGGAGAGACGCCCCGTCCCGCAGCACTGGTCCAGCACTCGAGAGCCGGGGTCCAGGCCCAGGTGGTTCCAGAGGAAGCGAGTCTCGTCCTCGACTGGGGCATCCAGGAACATGTCCGCCACGTGCTCGTCATACAGCGCCGCCCACCAGTTCACGCCGCATGGTTGGCTCTGGCGCACGACCGGCCCTGCCGCCAAACGGACTAGGAGAGTAGCCGATCCTGCACGGCCTGGATAGAGAGGAGAAGATGCAGGGCAGGGTCAGAAGGTGCGGCCTCCAACCAGGCCAGCACCCTTTTTGTATTGAAGAACGGGACGCCGGCGGCCAGCCGGTCCCGCACTCGGTGGGGCGTGATGGGCGGCGCCAGGAAGGGGTGCTTGGGGCGGGTGCGGATGGGCTCCGGCAGGACAGTTTTGAGGGCGTCTCGCAAGGCGAGCTTGTTCATCTTGGACTGGACGGGAAGCGAGCGGGCCAACTCGTAGAGATGGTGATCCAGGAATGGCGGGCGGCCCTCGACGGAAGAGGCCATCTCGGCGCCATCGCTCAGCGTGCGCAAGATATAGCCGGCCAGGGCCAGGCGGGTCCACAGCCAGGCTGATTGTTCGACGGCATGCAGGGGTCGCAGGACGTCCAGCCTGAAGCCGTCCAGGAGCTCTGCCACCATGTCGCGCTGGGTGAGGGCGTGGCGGAGGTCGTCGTCCAGCAGCGCGTGGAGGGGTTGACACATGGCGACTTTGGCCGAGAGAAAGCTGGGGACGTGACCCAGGCGGCTTTGCACCTGGGGCAGCGCTGGGGCATCAGGACCCGGCAGCATGATGCCGGCCTGGGTCGGATCGTCGGGCTGCGGGCCGCCGAAGTCACGCTGCAGATGGGCGTAGCCCAAGAAAACCTCGTCGGCCCCTTCGCCCGTCAGGACCACCTTGTAGCCGGCCTGTCGAACCGCTCGATAGAGCAGGTAGCGGCCGACAAGCTGCCCGTTGATGGTCAGGCCCTCCGAGTGGTACACGGCGTCCGATAGATGC
>DASYBA010000233.1:0-13159 GCA_036501005.1 Candidatus Xenobia bacterium
GCCCAACGGCTGTGGTGCGATGGCAGCCTTGTTATTGACGGCCATCCCCATCAAGACCGAGGCCGGCTGGGTCGTTCCGACCTCAGCGTTGAGTGCCGATGGGCTCTTCATGGCCATCATCATCGGCCTCTTGACCCCCGAGGTGGCGCGGCTCTTCCATCGGCCGAAGGCGGCTGCCACCGAAGGTCCAGAAGCCCGCATTCCCCCGGCCGTGAAAGACGCCTTCGGCAGCTACCTGCCCATGCTGCTCCTGGCGACGGTCATCTGGCTCCTACGAGACGCCCTCGGCATCGACCTGCAGGCGTCTCTATCGAATGCGCTGGAGCCGCTGGAGAAACTGGGCGATACCCTGGCCTGCGTGCTGCTGGTGAACCTGGTGATGCATCTTCTGACGGTGTGCGGCATCCACGGCATATCGGTCATCAACGCGGTGTTCTTTGCGCTCTGGCAGAAGTTCTTGCTGGAGAACACGCAGGCCCACGAAATCGGCGCCGCCCTGCCGCATGTGACGGCCTATCCCTTTTTCCAGTGGTTCATCTGGATGGGCGGCACCGGCATTACCTTGCCCCTGGTCTTCTTCTTGCTCCGCTCCAAAAGTGCGCATGCCCGCTACGTGGGCCGCATCTCGCTCGTCCCCTCCATTTTCAATATCAACGAGCCCGTCTTGTTCGGCCTGCCCATCGTCGCCAACCCGGTGCTGGCGGTCCCGTTCATCGTGTGCCCGTTGTTGTGCGGTTCGATCGCCTTCCTGGCCATGCAATACCACCTGGTCGCCCGGCCGTTCATCGAGGTGCCGTGGGTGCTGCCGTGCATCGTCGGGGGGCCCCTCGCCACTCAAGACTGGCGCGCCGCGGTGCTCATTCTTTTGAATCTCGCTTTGACCGCGGTCATCTGGTGGCCGTTCTATCGAATCTTTGAGGCGGAGCTCCTCATGCGGGAGAGCGCCCCAGCGGAAACAGTTTCGTAACATCCGGCAACAAGTTGGGCAACATCTTTACGCGATAATCATATCCACATAGATAGACGTTGGATCGGAGACTGCGCCATGGACAAGCTGAGCATTACGCGGCCGACGCCGGCCCCCGCGCCGGCATTTAGAGGCTGGGCCCCCCGACCGGAGGACATGGACCGGGTCGACTGGAGCGCCGCAGCGGCTGCCGGGTGTCCCTTTGCCCGCACCATGGCAGGCCAGACGCCGGCACCGGCGGCGGTCGAAACCAAGGCTGCTACAGTGGCTCCGAGCGCCTCCCCGACCTGGACCGATGGTGCGGGGAGCGACAAACCCATCACCCACTGGACCCCCGCCGCCGACTCCACCCCCGCCGAGCGGGCCGAGTTCGAACGGGGCATCACCGAGTTGCAGAACCGCCTGCTCGACGCCGGCAAGGTGCCCCACCTGGATCGAGGGTTCCACCAAAAGCAGACGTGGGGCGGCAAAGGGCACGTCGTGATCAGCGACAAGCTGCCTCAAGCCTTGCGGAGCGATGCTTTGAAAAACGCCGCCGGCCAGGAGTTCACGGCCGCCGTGCGGTTCTCCAACGGCCAGGGGTGCCCGTACATGGACGCCCTCCCCGACGTGCGGGGCATGGCCGTGAAAATGAACATCAACGGCCAGCAGGTCGACCTCCTGGCCACCAACAGCATCACGTTCGCCCGGGACGCGGCACAGTTCATGCGGTTCGCCGAGGTGTCCGGCACCAAGCAGGCCGAAGGCGGTCTGAAGGCCGCGGCGGATCTGTCTCGCAAGATCGCCGAAGAGCAGTACGACGGCAAGGAAGCAGCTCGCATCCTGGCCAACCTGACGAAAGCCACGAGCAAGCCCATCGCCCACCCCGCGGCCGAGACCTACTGGACGCAGCCGGTGCAAGTCGGCAACATGGTGGGGCGTTTCGTGTTCACCCCCGCAAGCGGCGCCAACACCCATCACGGGCTCATCGGCGAGCTCACCGACCACGACTACCTGCGGCACAACATGGAGACGGATCTGGAAAACGGGCCGGTCAAGATGCATGTCGGATTCGAGGCGTTCACCGACGAAGCCCCCATTCACGACGCCACCGTGCACGGCAACCACGTCACGTGGAACGTCGGCGACATCGTCCTCGACCCTCGGTCGGCTGACGGCGCGGCGCGGGCCCGGGAGGAGCACGACGTCTCCATGATGGCCTTCAATCCGTCCAACGGCATGAAGATGGCGGGCACCATGAACGAGAGTAACCGAGGCGCCATCTACCAGAAAAGCGCCGAGAACCGCGGTGCCTGGACGTGGGATAACCCGGAGGTGCAGTCCTTCTTCGGGCACTGAGCCATATCGAACAGGGGGAAGCAGCCGGGTGGCGGCGAAGCGAACGTTCGAAACAGTATGATGGAACCATCTGGCTACCCATGAAGTAGCCATCGGAAACCCGATCCATGGGTTATCCTGGCGAGGAACAGGGAATTACAAGACCACCATGATGAATCGGGCTGCAGGATCATCGGGTCGGCGACGGGGGTTTGTCCTCGTCGCGGCCCTGGCTTTGTTGTTCGCCATGGTCGCCTTCACCCTCATGCTGGCGACGCAGGGCCGCACCATGACGGGCTTCACCCTGCAGACCGAAGGCACCATCTTCCAGCACGAGACGGCGCTAGCCGCCACGGCCCAGGTGCGCTCCGTGCTGCAGGGCGAGGAAAGCCCCCCCACTCTCGGACTCCCGGCGACGCTGGCCGCCAGTGGCACCTTCACCGGCAACAACCCGACCGACACGGCGGTGACGGGGTTCACGGGAACCTTGACGTACCAGTCCCCGGCTCCCTCCGGTGGCCCTGAAGGGTATCAATCCGCGGTCACAGTGGGCGGCGTTGCGGTCCCGACCGACCACTCCCTGGCGACCTTCACCGATTCCATCACCGCCACCAGCACCACGGAAATGGCCGCCCACCAATACCTTGCCGTGTTCTCAAGCCTCAACCCTTACGGACTGCTGGCCCCCAATGGGGGCGTCACGGTGCAGTCGGCCCGCTCGGTGTCCAACCTGGACGGCAACGACCCCCACATTCAGGGCCTCATGGTGCACATCTTCGCCAGCGGGTCGATCTCGGTGACCGGCCAGTTGAACGGGCGGGCCTATTCCACCGGCAACAGCATCACCGTGGCACAGGGCGGCATCATCTATCCGGGCTGGGCCAACTCGGTGGCCATGCCCAACGACTTCACCACCTCGTTCAACACCTACAAGAGCCAGGTGGTGACCGGTCTTAACGACATCAGTGGCAAGTTCAACGATCTGCACTCCGCCCTGCACGAAGACTTCTCGGGCGACGAGGGCGCTGACTATGCGGCGGCCGAACTGCAGGCCGCTGCCGATGGGGGCACGATGGACGGCCCCTTCTTCGAAGACCCCCTGGATGGAGGCGGCACACAAGCGACGGTCAACTCGCCCGGCAGCACCGACACGAACGGGAGCGAGCTGGATGTCGGGACGTCGCTCCGCATTCCCAGCGGCGACAAGGACGAGTTGAACTTCAACCCGGTCAAGATTTCGAACGACCTCCTGCTGGAAGACAATACCGTCCTGCACGTCAAGGGCGATCTACAGGTGACCGGCGCCATCCGCATGGGCAAGATGTCTTCCCTCATCGTCGACGGCAGCACGACCGCGGGCAGCGTGGAACCGAATTATTCGCCCCCGAGCAGTCAGGTCAGCATCCAATCCGCCATCTACGGGCAGCAGACCATCACCATCTCCAACGGCATGCAGCAAGAGGGCGAGCAGTGGACCCCCGACCTGCCGACCACCACCAGCAACCCGTTTCCCGAAACCCTGGAGTTCAGCGTCCTGGTCGCGGACGATCCGGCGTACGATATCGTCGATGAGATTGACAACATCGCCTACACCGATTTCGAGACTCGACAGGGCGTCGACATGGGCAGGCTGACCGGGATCGACATGATCATGAATTACCTGGTCGACATCATCACCATCCCGCCGGCCACGACCGACGCCGTACCCGGCGTGATGATGGTCTCCGACAATGCCGTTACAGCCGGTAATTGCACCAAGATGGCCGGATTCTTTATCGGTTCCGGCGTGTCGCTGCCGAACACGACCCACGTCGTGGGTGCGGTCTACGCCCCGTCCGGCAGCATCGACCTGGGCGGCTCCGACTTCCGTTTCTTTCCATACTGGACGCGAGCTTTTGGAGAGACGGCAGGCGGCCCCCTTGTCATCGACGCCTGGAACCAGCACCCCATCACCTATGGAGAGACCCCATGAAGAAGCGGCGGGCTTTCACCCTTATCGAATGCATCATCGCCTGCTTCGTGGTCATGTGCGCCTTCTTGTGCGTCGCCTCCATCATTCCCGTCGCTTCCCATCAGGCGGGTGCCGACAAGAACCGGTTGACGGCCCTGCGCGTCGCCCAGAACGTCATGAGCGAGGTCCGATCCAGACCGTTTGGCTCCAGCCTGGGCAGTCTGGAGGGCCCGGTCAAGATCGACGGCGAGGTCGTCGAAGGGCACCCTGTCGAGACCGAGGTTTTCACGGTCGCCCACGTCACCCCGACCATCCCCTCGGGTGCTGACTATGGCACGGTGGCTGTGACCGTAACGTGGTTGGAGGGCCTGAAGGCCCCGAAGAGCCTCACCTTGACGGGAGGCATCACTCGTGAGCCGTAGAGCGGGTTTCTCCATGGTCGAGGTCATGATCGCCTCCTTCATCGCGGCGTTGGTGATGTACTCGGTCTATCTGATGTTCAATAGCTTTCGCAGCGGCGGAGCCAATGCCCATGCGCAGATGAACATGGAGGAATCGACCTTCGCCGCCCTCAGCCGTCTGCAGCGGGATCTGACTGAAACCAACCTGCAGTCCATTCGATCGAACGCCACCAATCTGCCGTGCCTCGCCTTCGAATCGGCTCGAGACGACGGCGACAAGCTGACCATGACGGCCTTCGGCATTGTCAAGTGGACCAAGTTCGTGTTCTACCAGATGGAAGCGATGCCCGGCACCAACCCGCCCCGGGGCCAGCTCACTTACGACGACACCATCACGGGCGTCGTCGCCGAACCCAGCGCACCTCCCTCCTTTCCGCTCGCGGCAGGGCTGCATCACCGGGTGCTTGGCCAGAACTTCGTCCTCGGCCCCCCCGGTAGCCACACCGTAACCCTCAAGATGAATGCCGTCCGTGGCCCCATGAGCGAAGACGTGGTGGCCGGCTTTTATCCCTATTGGCTCGACTCCACCAATACCAAGCACGATTTCGGTGACGGGGCCACCGATCGAGGCGAGCCGGTGCACGTCGACATGGCGCTGATCGACTACTCTCCCAATACCGGCCAGCCGACCGTGCGGGTCCTGTCTATCGAAGTCAAACCACAGAATTGAGGTTGTCGTGTTGAGAATCTTCCTGGCGTGGCTTTTCTGTATCGGTCTGGCGTGCGCCCAGATTGGCGGCCCGGCGGCATTGAACGCACCGGATGACGGGTTCAGCATTACCATGCCGGCCGGGGTCCCGGTGCCTACCCCGACGAGCGTCAAGAGCAAGTACTCGGGCAAGGTCGTGTTCACCAAGTACCAGGCCATGCAGGGCCCGCGCGCGTACGTGGTGACCCTGGTGCCGGCCGACACCAAGGACCCCAAGAAGTACATGGCCGAGGCCGAACAGCGCCTGGAGAAGTCGAAGGGAGAGCTTCTCGGCGGCAAGATCCAGGACACGCCGTTCAAGGGCAATCCGGCCCTCGCCGGGCGGTGGCGAAACGAAAGCAAGGGCCACGTCATCTTCAACCAGGTGCTGATCGTGCTGGCCAACGGCAAGTTCTATACGGTGGAGTTCACCACCGAAGACCAGACCGACCTGGACAAATCCGACACCCAGGCGTTCTTCCAGTCGTTCAATGTAACGAAGTAACTTCCGGGGCTCCCAGGGCGTCGGCCTCTCGCTGCCCCCGCACGCCGCCCAACTCCCGCCAGCACGCCACCGCTTTCTGGCGGGCCTCGGCATCGCCGCAGGTGGCCAGGACCTCCCACAATTCTGCCTGCCGATCCAGGGGCACGCCTTCCAGGCTTAGCCCCTCCTGGCATTGCCGCACGGCCACCTCCACCTGGCCTGACTGACGCAACGCTACAGCCGTCGAGGCAGCGAGGGCGGCCCGCGCGGCGGGCAAGGGAGGGTGTTTGGTGAAAATGTCCCTGGCTTCGTTGAGGCTATCTGCGGCCACGTCCAGGCACCCCTCGGCAGCCAGGGCCCGGGCCATGGCGATGTGGACCTGGGCCAGTTTCAGCCGAGTCCAGCCCGCCAGGTTCTCGCTGAGGTTCCGCCACAGGGCCACGGCGACGTGCAGGTGTCGGACGGCGGCGGGGCTTTCATTCAGCTTGAGGAGGAGGAGCCCGGTCTCCAGCAGGGCGTCGGCCAACTGCGGCGCGAACGCCGAAAAGCCGAACTCCACCACGACCTTGCGCCACGCCTCCGCCGCGTGCCCCCACAGATAGCGGGCCTTCTCCACCGTGCGCTGCCGTTCAGCGGCGCACACCATGAGGCGGCCGAACAGGAGCCAGGTCTCCAGGTGGTGCGGGAGAGATAGGGAGTCCAAGGCTTCCAGGTTGTCCGAGACGACGGCTCGGAGGGCAGACGACATGGGCTCTTGGGGGGTCTGCCCTATCTGGTATTGCAGAAGGGCTCGCCGCTCGCCCGTGAGGAGGGTGAGCGCCTCGTCGGGGGGGACGAGATCGGCCAGGGCCTCCCCGGCCCCGGCCTTTCTGGCCGCCTCCAAGGCAGCGTCGGGATCGCCGCTGAGTCGCAGCACGATGGATCGAAGCGTGAGGATGGCAGGGTCGTCGCTGTCGAGGTACTGCATGGCGCCCACCAGGTCGGCGTCGTCGATGCAGGACTGCGCCAGCTCTAGCGCCGTGGCGGGACGGGGCGGGAGCGGCTCGACGGAATCGACGGACCCAAGCCAGCTCTCCTCCGGGAAGAGGGTTTGCCAGGCCTGGACGTCTCCAGCTTGCGAAGCGCCTTCGACGGGTTCGCTGGGCCAGGCCAGACGAGGTTCGCCGTCGTCGCACAGGACGACGTGGTGGGCATCCAGGCAACCGTGGTAGAGGCCGTGCCCGTGACAAGCCTGCAAGGCCGACGCCATCTTCTGCGCCACCAGGGGGCCCGGCGGCGGGTTTTCGGCCAGCGTGCCCTCGGTGGGGTGCTCGTACACCCAGGCCACCGCGCGACCCGCCTGCCGACGGTAGCGGGGGAGCAGCAGGTTGCGATGGCGAGGGAGGTTGGGCGGGTCGGTGAAACGCAGGATAGCCCGCACGCCGCTCACCGCGTTACGGGCCTCGACGGTGCGCGGGCCCAGCACCTTTTCGACCTGGTACTCGCCGGCCAGGAATTGCACGGGTCGGGGGCCCAATCCGTACACCCCCAGCAGATGCGGGAGGGGCGGATGCAGCTCGACTTTCATGCGCATGGCGGCGCTGAGAAGTTCCTGCAGGCGCAGACGGAACTGGCGGGGGCTCGACTCGGCCAGCGTGCGCTCGTCGTCCTTCCAGCGGAGGCGAGGCACCGCGCTGGGCAGAGGGCAGCCCCCCAGCAAGGCGAGGGCGTTGGGAAGCCAGCCAATGTCGATAGCCAGCGCGGCCAGGTGAAGCCCCAGCACCGGGAGGAACTCGATAGGCACCAGGTAGAGCGCCGGGCGCATGACCGCCCACGCCAGGTAGGGACGGCCTACCCGCCACAAGGCGAGGGCCATGTTGAAACGCACCCAGGGGCCGCGGGGGTACTGCTGCCAGGCGACATGCAGGCGATCGAAGGCCTCCTGATCGTGGCCATTCGATAGAGCCTGGAAGGCCTCTTCGATCGAGGCTGCAGTGGCCTGGGCGGCCGCCTCGTCGTCGGCGACCTGGGCGGCGAGGGAGCCGCGGTCGTCCTCCCCGAGGGCATCGACCACCTGGCGGGCGGCCTTGATGTCGCCCAAGGCCAGCATCATGGGCACCACGTCGGGGTGGGGAGCCTCGGCGGGGAAGAGGGCTCGGAGCCGCTGATGGGCCATGACGGCCATGCGGGGACGAGCCAGCGCCAGGCAGCAGCGCAGGTAGAGAAGCTGGCAGGGCAACCAGTTGGGCTCGGTGTCGATGGCCTCGGCGGCCAGTTGGACGGCCTGCAGCCAGGCACCACGCTCGGCAGCCATCTCGCCCAGGGCCAGTCGGGTCGGCACGTGATGGGGATGTTGGTTGAGAATGTCCTGGTAGCGCTTGATGCGTTCGGCCACGCGGCCCTGGTGGGGCGTGTCGGCCCAGGCCGCAGCCGTGTTGCGGTCGACGTCGTGGTGGCGCGTCAAGGGGTGGAGGATGATGGGGCCTGCCGTGGTGGAAAGGGTGATACTGCCGCGGGTCGGCCGCGGCGGCGGTACCGTCAGCTTGACCATGGTCTGCCGTTGGTGAGGCGATTTGGGCAGTTGCACCTGGTGCAGAGCGACCTGCGAGCGCACATTGACCAGCAGGTGGGTCTGCCAGTCCCGGCCGTGCTCCAACCGCTTGCCAATGCGATACTTGACCCCGTGGAGCTCGAGCTCCCGACCCTGGTACTGCTCCGGACGGTCCTTCTGCAGGTTCAGCCGCACGGCCCACCGTTTCGTACTGCGGGGGGCCGGCTACCTGCTACAGGGTACTTTGGGCGGAGGAAGCGGGAGGGCGGTGAGATGGACTGACGAGAGGATGTGGGCCGTCTCCTGCCGCGCTGCGGGCGTCCTGGGGGGCAAGGCGACAATGAGGTTGGCGCTGCGGCCGCCTTCCTGCAGCACGAAGCCGGGCGCGCAGCCGACCTGGGGCACGGACATCTTCAGCCGTCTGAGCCTCGCCGGCAGATCGGCGTCGGGGCTGTCGACCACCAGGAGCAGCACCAGGCCTTGGCGGTCGGGAGAGCGCCAGGTGAGGGCCAGCTGGTCGTGCCCGGGACGGGCCTCGAAGCGCCAGCCGGTGGGCACGTCCAGCGAGACGACGTGCTGGTAGGTGAAGGGCACCAGGGCGTTCTTGGCCATCTCTTGCACCGGCGCCATGCGGAACGTATCGAAAAAACGGGTGACGGCCGAGGGCATGCGGCGGCCGCTCCATCGCGCGGCGACGATGTACTGGACCTTACCGTCGGGCGATTGCAGGGCGAGGACCCGGTCGTTGGCGCCCGCATCCTGGGGCGGGACGATGCGATAGCCGAGCGTGGGGCCAAGTCGGGCGGGCTTCGTGGTGGCACCGTCGGTGGCCTGACTGCGGGCAAAGGCCTGGGGATGGGCCAGGTTGTAGGCCACGTCCTGGGGGCGGTGGGGAATGAAGACCTGGACGAGGAGGATGTAGCCAGAGCCGGACAGGGAGTAGGCAAAGCGGTCCGTGGTCTGGGTGGGTTGGCTGGAGATGGAGGCTGAGGCGGGGAGGTCCACGGTGAAGCCCTCGCCTTGGTAAGGCGCCGCCTGGGCGTGGCGGAAGAGAAGGGTGATGAGCAGCAGGGTCATCCAACATCGCAGGCCGCCAGGTGTGAAGCTCATGCATAGACAGTTCAGGGTCCAGGTTCGGGCGATCCTCCCCCCGGTCGGCGGTCGATTAGCACAAGAAGGCCGCAACCCAGGAGGAGGGCGGGCACGGCCGCCCCCGGCGGGGTCAACTCCGGGGCGGCCGACGCAAAGGTCACGCCCGCGGGGAGGCCCAGGGCCACGCCGCCGTTGCCGAAGCCGTTGAGGTATCCGAGTTCGAAGGGGTGGCGGCCCGGAGTGAGATGGATGGTGCCGCTCGGGCCGCAACAGACACAGGCGACGGGGCAGGCGCCGAAGGTCCCACAGACTACTGGCTGCCCGATGACCTCGTGGCCGCAGATGTCGAACAGGGCCGAATCCCTGGCGTTGACGTGAAACGTATAGCACCCGGCCGTCGCCACGCACAGCGCTCCCGTAAAGTCGACGCCGAACTGGCACGTGAACGTGTGCCCGCCCGCGACCGGTTCAAAGCTGATGGGAAAGGCAATATCGGAACTGAAGATGTCGCCTTTGAACGTGCCCTGGCAGAAGTAAATCCGTCCGCCCACCACACAACATGCGTCCCCCAAGGCACAGTTGCTGCAGAACTGCGAATAGACCGCGCCGGTAATGACGGGAGAGGCGCAGGAGGGGGTCCTGCCCAGCATCAGCAGGGCCAGCCCGAGGATCAGTTTTCTCAGCATAAGGGTCCTTTCCAGCTTGCTCTGAAGATAGACTACCTGGAAAGAGTCTTAAAACGTCAGGCAATTGTATGGAAAGTGTAAAAGTTGCCGCTACTCGTCGTCGTCTTCCGCGGGCGCCAACCGTGTCTGGATCCGTCCATTCTCATCCCGGGCGGGAGGGGCGGCGAGCCCGGATGGCGTAGACGGAATCAAGAGGAGGCTGGGACCATGAAGAAGATAGCGCTGGTTGGACTGGCGTTCCCTGTCTTGCTGGCCAGCGTACCGGTCGTTGCGGTCCCGGCTGTCCAACATAGCACCACGGGTGACAGCCAGAACCATAGGCTATCGAAGGTCGCCAAGCCCCACAAACTATCGAAGACGTCCAAGGTCTCGAAGTGGCACAGGCTGCAGCCCGCTGGGTGCCATGCCGTTCCAGATCCACGACCAGGGCGTGAGTGGACTGCTCTTGAGGGTGCAAGGCATGCTGGCGTCAACTCAGCAGTCCGGTCGTTGCTGGAGCTGTCCGATATGTTAGGCTGCGAGCCTTGACGGAGTGCATCGTGCTGGCAGATGGCGAGCTCTGGAACCGCGTTCAGGCCCAGCCCAGCTCGGGCCAAGGTCTACGCCTGATGGTCCGCGGGCCAGCCGAGACATGAGAAAGGATCGCCGAACGCGTCGAGATCGCCACGCACTCAACCCTGATGGCATGGTGCTGTGCAACCCTCGGGATCGGGAGGCAGCCCACCGGGCAGAGGTAGAAGGCATCGCCACCGACGACCGGCGGGCCGTGACCTGCGCAAACTGTCTTCGCCTGTTGCATAGGGCAGATTCAGGGGCGTGATGTGCTCGCATCGGCAGCGCGAAACGTCTCAGCGCGTACGATGAGCCACCGTCCATTGGATCCACGTCGACGGTCGTGCATGGTGTGGGTGTCGGAGATGCAGATGAGGCGCACATGGAGGGGTTCCCTCACACCAGCACCGGGGGTCGTGCCCTGTGTCTGCCAGCGCCGGCACCCAGACCCTCACTACATTTACGTGCCGCTGTGAAGAAACCCAGTGTCCATCGACGTCTTTCTACGGAGAGCGAGGGATTCGAACCCCCGGAACCCTTGCGGGTTCAACGGTTTTCAAGACCGCTAAGAAGGGGGTCCGAACCCGCATGAATGCTTGCTCCTCAATCCGTGGTGGCTGTTTTGGTGGTTGTTGTGGCGGGGCGCTCCAGCTTGTTGACTGCATCGAGCTGGTGCTTCGGCGCAAGGTGGGCATAGCGCTGCGTCATTGAGGGGGTCTTGTGGCCCAGAAGCTTCTGCACGGTGTAGAGGTCTGCCCCCTTCATGACCAGGCGGGAAGCAAAGTCGTGCCTTGCATCGTGCCAGTGCAGGTTTTTGATGCCGGCGGCCTTCACAGCCGCCTCGAAGGGGTACCGGAGCCAACCCTGGCTGACGTGCTTCTCTGGGTTGTGTGCGGGGTATACCCACGGGGAGCTGGTCCGGCTCGGCAGATCCCGCAGCAGTTCGAGGACGTAGTCGTTCAGGAAGATCTCCCGGGCTTCTCCGTGCTTGCTTCTCGGGATTCGAATGAGGCTCCGGGTGAAGTCAATATATTCCCAGCGAAGGGTAAGCTGCTCTTCTTGCCGCATGCCGGTCTCTCGGGCCAGGGCGACCGTGTGCCACCTTGAGGCCCAGGCCGGTTTCAGGGTCTGATAGGCGGCGTGCAGGCGCTCCACCTCGTGCTCGTCGTCGCGCAGGTACCTGACCCGCTCGTTATTTTCCCTCAGCATGCCGACTTTCGAGACCGGGTTCACGGTCACGTGGCCGTCTCTGATGGCGATGTTGAAGACCCTCTTGAAGAAGGCGACGGCCCGATTGATTGTGGCCGGGGCAACCTTTGAGCCCCGGTGGGTATCCTGGCGGGTGCGCTGACGCCGCCATCGCTCCACATCAGCGCCCTTCACCTCCTCCAGCAGCATCTTGCCCAGGGCTTCGGTCCAATATCGGGCGTATCGGGCATCGTCCTGCCAGGAGCGCTTCGTGGCCTTCGATTCCTCCATGTACGCCTCGACGGCGACCGCGACGGTCAGCTTCGGCTTCCGCTTCTCGACCAGCTCGGGAAAGAACTCGGCCTCTTTGACCTGAGTCTTCCGCTTTCGATAGACATCGAGGGCCAGGCCTTTCGGCCCGACCTTCTCGCGGTGGCGCTGGCCGTTCTGGTCGTAGTAAAGTACCCACCAGATGCCACTGCCCTTCGGGCGTTCAAAGACGCCCCGGTCTTTCCGTGCCATGCTTTGCTCCTCCAATTCTCTGCTGTTCGGCCGCCTCGAGGGGCCGTAGCCCCTCTATCGGATTGAATGGAGATTGGTCAAGATGCCTTGCGCCCCCGGCGGGCGGGCTCCAGAGAGATCACGTTGCCGGTCAGGCCGGGTCGATGACGACCTTGAGGATCGTTCCGGCTCAATGGGATAGGAGCGGTGGTGTTCGCGTCGATCCAGCGTTCCAGCCCCTCCATCGGGATGCGCAGAAGTCGCCCGACATGCACGGTCGGGATGCGGCGCTGGTTGGCGAGGCGATACAACGTCGCCAGCGACACTCCGATATAATCGGCGGCGGCCTGTGGTGTGAGAAGCATCTTCATCGGCACACCCCCTGAGCAACCGCAGTGGATTTGTACGTACCCCAGGGGCAGGTGCAAGACCAGGTGCCTTCTGATCGCTTGCAAACCAAGTAGCGCTCGTGACCGCCATCGACCAGGACGGTCGTGGCATCAACCCAGCTCACAGTGCGGGTTCGGGTCAGACGGGTGGCTTTAGTATCGACTGTCTCGCGAGAAAGAGAATTGGCCATATTGTTCCTCCACCGATATGAATGGTGGAGCAGCTCTGGCACTGAACCTTTTAATCAAGAATGTAACGAGGTCGTGAGGAGTGCTCCGTGTCAGATAGGTTACATCTGTACACTAATTATACCGCATCCGATAGAGATGTCAAGCGTTTGACGGATAAATCG